>JAVXVR010000282.1:0-2795 GCA_032230165.1 Acidobacteriota bacterium
AGACCGTTTCGGCGTGGCGTATGCCGGTGGCGAAGATCGTGACGCGGCGTGAGCCGTTTGCACCGTCTCGCGGATCGAAGGGCGCACGGAGTTGCGTCGCCGCGTCGAGCGCGATTGCTGCGCCCGTGCCGTCGCCGCGCTCTGTGAAGATGCCGGGCGCGGTGCGCGATATCTGCACGACGCCGCGCGACTCATAGCCGTCGTGGTTCGTGACGACGACGAGCGCGGCTCCGGTTTCAGTCTCATCCGGGATTTGAAAGTTGATCTGTGTGGGCGAGACGAAAAAGATTTGCGCCGCGCGACCATTGACCGTAACGCTCGTGTTTTTGAAGACGCGCGGGAAAGTGCCATCCGATTGGCGCTGTGCCTGCGCCGACGAGAGCGCGAGATTGTTGCCGCGTGCGACGGCGATCTGCGAGGGCGCGAGAGGTTTGTCTGATGGAAGATCGCGGTCAGGAGTCGCGCCGTGGCGCAGATGCAGATCGGAAGAGAACGGCGTGCGCGCTGGCAGGGCTGACAAGAATATCTCCGAGTTGTTTGCGAACTCGTCTGATGTGACCGCGCCCGCGAGGACGCGCGGGAAGTTGAAAGCGACGAGCGAGCCGTCGTCGTTCAAAGACGCGACGACCTGAGAAGTAGCGGAGACAGGTGCGTCCGTTACGCGTGAAAACTGGTTCGACGGTAGATCATAGAGGTAAAGCTCGACACTCGCGTCGGAGTTTCCGCCAATGACGCTGCGGCGCGTGGCGAAACTGATGCGCGAGCCGTCGCCACTGATCGTCGCGTTTAGCGGAACGTCCGAGACGCGCGAGTTGAGTTTCGTAATCTGGCGGATGACATCGTTGCGACCATCGTAGAGAAAAATTTGGCTGGCGTTAGGCGAAGTCTCGGCTGCATAGACGACGCGCGTGCCGTCGTCGCTGAGGCAACGACCGGGGCTGAAGGCGATGGCGTTAACATTCTCGACAAGGGTCAAAGAGTTTTTCGATGCACGCGCGTAGAGGACGAGATCGCGTTGAGGCGGCGCGACGGAATTCGCGGGAGCATTATCGCGTATGAATGCGACGCGCGAGCCGTCGCCGCTCAGTTTCGCGTCGCTCGCGCCGAGCGTGCCTGCGGTGTTCGTTACTTGCGTGAACCTGTGCGCGGCGATTTCGTAGAGAAAGATTTCGAGATTGCCGTCGCCATTCTCGCCCGTCAGATCGCGGTTCGAGGCGAAGGCGACGAGTTGACCGTCGTCGGAGAGCGAAGGCTGAAAGTTTCCGTCGTGCGCGCGCGAGGAAACGTCGGCGGGAGTCGTGTTCGTGATCTGCGTCAGGTGATTCGCCGCGAACAGGAAAATCTCCGAATTTCTATCTGCATTTTCACCAGTCAAATCTTCCGCGCTACTGAAGGCGATAGATGAGCCGTCCTGCGAGATGGCGGCGGCGGGCGCGCGCGACGATGCCACTTGTGAAAATGAGAACGGCTCGCCCGTTGCGTCCGCGACGAACGCGCGGAAGCGTGAGGCGCCACCTTCGCCGTTCAAGTCGGCGGTTGATTCAAAGACGATGCGGCGTCCGTCGCCGCTCAGCGTCGGGTTGAGGCTCGCCGTGTGTTCGGGCGTGAGTGTAGCGGCGCGAAGCGCGCCCACTTGCGAGCGCACGCGCGCGGCGGCGTAGGCAAGCAATGATGCGACGCAGACGAAAAGAAATAGTTTCCTTGCGTGAGGATGCAAGATGGCGCTCGCGTTTCCCGGCTGCCGTTTGAGGCGGCGAGCCGCGTGAGGAAAACAGAGTCGCGTCGTGGGCGCGGCGCGCCCGGCACGACGGCAACAAGTCTCCGCTTGAAGTTGAGAGCGGCGCGCGCGATGTCTGATCCGGAATGAGGTTTGCGGCGCGCGCCCGAGCTAGCGAACGGGCGGCATTTTACAACTTTCGTTCCTGAAGGCAAGCGAAAAAAATCGCGGCGCGACAAAAGCGCGGCGTTGCGCGTGTGTCAGCGCAGATGGCGCGCCGCGAGTGTATGAACTAGGAAGCAAGTTGCGCTTCCTTGCGCGCGCCGAATTCGGGCAGCGCCTCGAAGACTTCGAGCGCGTAGCGGACGTTGTTGAAGGGGGCGGAGACCTGTACGCCCTGAATCAACTCGCGCACTTCGAGCAGAGACTCGCGCGCGATCTTCAAGCCTTCGTCACGCCCAAACTCTTTGCCCTTTTCCGATGCGAGGCGCATCCGCTCCATGATCTCAGGGGTGACGTTGACGCCGGGCACTTCGTTGTGCAGAAACTCCGCGTTGCGGTAGGAGACGAGGGGCCAGATGCCTGCGACGACCGGGACGCGTATGTGCTCGATGCGGCGCAGGAAATTCTTGAGCTGCTCGATGTCGAAGACGGGTTGCGTGATAGCAAACTCCGCGCCCGCTTCGACCTTGTACTCGAAACGTTTGATCTCCTCGTCGAGATTGATCGCGCCGGGATTACAGCCGACGCCGATGCAAAACGAAGTCGGACAGCCGACCGGATTGTTGCCCAGATCGAGCCCGTGGTTGAGCTTGTTGACCATGTTGGTCAAGCCGATGGAATCAATGTCGAAGACGGCGGTGGCGTCCGGGTAAGGTCCCATCTTCGGCGGGTCGCCTGTGATGAGCAGCAGGTTGCGCAGTCCGAGCGCCGCCGCGCCGAGGAGGTCTGACATCATGCCGAGCAGGTTGCGGTCGCGGCAGCAGTAGTGCAGGACTGACTCAAGACCGATCTCGCGCTCGACTAAGAGCGCCGTCGCCTGCGCGCTCATGCGCGTCTGCGCGCGCGGTCCGTCGGG
>JAVXVR010000344.1:0-11173 GCA_032230165.1 Acidobacteriota bacterium
TGTAGTGATAGCCAAACAGAGAATAGCTGACCTTACATCAGGCAATCTCCGCTATCGCCAACTAGGAAAGCCTGTTCATCAGCCTACCGGTCGCGAAAAAGTAGCCCAAGTACCAATGGAGTGGTTAACGCGGGAGACAAACTGATGAGAATTGTAGCTAAATATTCTTTCAACGGTGGGTCAGAAGTTATCAATGAGCGTTACCCTCACCTGCTTACTGAAATAGAAGCTGTCATCCATTCGGTTAAGGCGGAAGCCCACAAAAACAAAAGAAGTAAAGAGCCCGCGAAAAAACGTCGGATGCTCTTTAGCCCCAAAGAACTTAACAAGGCATTCAAAGATGCATTTAAAGAACAAGGCGTATGGCGTCCGGTCAAAATACCCTGCAACTATTCCACTGAGTATTATGTGAATGATTATCAGCCTACACCATTAAAGGGTACGAAGCCTTATCGTGAAATGGACTTTGTAAAGGAAAAGCTAGGCGTCGAGGTTCAGTTCGGTAAATATGCTTTCATGGTCTATAACGTGTGCGCGAAAATGACAATCTTCAAAAATCTCGGACACATAGACTGCGGAGTTGAGATTGTCCCTGTCAGGGGCTTTACAAAAGAAATGTCCACAGGGGTAGCTTACTTCGAGCAATTCACTTGGGACTTAAAAGAGCGTGGCGTTGGTAGTATAGATATTCCGGTTTTAATTCTTGGCATTAACGCTGATGTTTTGATTAGCACTAAGACAACCGAGACAACAGGAACAATCGAGACCGAAGAAGTTATTCAGGCAGCAGGAAAAGTAAAGGCTGATAAGAAGTAATAGACAAGCTGTTTTGTAGGCAAAGCCGGTGTGAGTATGAGTCTGAAGAAACTGAATGAGCGTGTGAGCGCAGCGCGGAAGGAGACGGAGGCGCGGGGGGAGACGTTCTATCCGGGCCCGAGCCGGATTCACCTCGCGGCGTTCCCGCCGAAGGAGCGTTGGGACGACTGGGTGGAACTCGACTCGCGCGCGTGGCCCCGCCGCGAGGAGCGCCGCTACATGTTGGTTCCCACCACCTGCTTCAACTGCGAGTCGGCGTGCGGGCTGCTGGCTTACGTGGATCGCGAGAGCCTTCAGGTGCAGAAGTTCGAGGGCAACCCCGAACATCCGGGATCGCGCGGGCGCAACTGCGCCAAGGGTCCCGCGACGCTTAACCAGATCACAGACCCCGACCGCATCCTCTTCCCCTTAAAACGCGCCGGACGACGCGGCGAAGGCAAGTGGGTGCAGACGACGTGGGATGAAGCTCTCGACCACATAGCCGCGCGCATACGCAAAGCGATCACGGAAGACAGACATAACGAGGTGATGTACCACGTCGGGCGACCGGGCGAGGATGGATTCACCGAGCGCGTCCTGGCGGCGTGGGGCGTGGACGGTCACAACTCGCACACGAACGTCTGCTCATCGTCAGCGCGCGCGGGCTATCAATACTGGATGGGCTTGGACAGACCGAGCCCCGACCACGCGAACGCGCGTGTTATCTTCCTCATTAGCTCTCATCTAGAGACGGGTCACTACTTCAACCCGCACGCGCAGCGCATCATCGAGGCGAAGGCTGAGGGCGCGAAGATCATCGTCTTCGACACGCGGCTCTCAAACACCGCCACGCACGCAGACTTCTGGGTCGCGCCGCAGCCCGGCTCGGAAGCTGCCATCGTCCTCTCGATTGCGAACTACCTGATCCAGCACGATCTCTACAACCGCGAGTTCGTCCGACGCTGGTGGAACTGGGAAGAATTCTTAGCGGTCGAGCAGCCGGAAACTGAGACGACGTTTGAGAACTTCGAGCTGTCGCTGAAAAAACTCTACGCCGATTACACGTTCGAGTTCGCCGCCGCAGAGTCGGGCGTCGAAGCTACTGTGATCGAAGAGATCGCCAAAGTTGTCGCCACCGCCGGCACGCGCTTTTCGAGTCACAACTGGCGCTCGGCGGCGGCTGGCAACAGTGGCGGCTGGCAGGTCGCGCGCACGCTCTTCTTCTTGAACACCTTGCTCGGCGCGGTCGCAACCGAGGGCGGTGTCTATCCGAACGCGTGGAACAAGTTCGTGCCGAAACCCATTCACGTCCCCGGTCACCCGCATACGTGGAACGAGCTGACGTGGGCGCGCGAGTACCCGCTCGCGATGAACGAGCTGTCGTTTCTGCTGCCGCACTTTTTGAAAGACGGGCGCGGGAAGCTCGACACATATTTCACGCGCGTCTATAACCCCGTGTGGACGAACCCCGACGGCTTCTCCTGGGTCGAGATGCTGACGGACGAGAGTTTGATCGGCTGCTACGTCGCCTTGACGCCGACGTGGAACGAGACTTCCTACTTCGCAGACTACATCCTCCCGATGGGTCACGGCTCAGAGCGACACGACATACATTCTTACGAGACGCACGACGCGCAGTGGCTCGGCTTTCGCCAGCCCGTCCTTCGTGAAGCACGCGAGCGCATGGGAGAGAAGATCGGCAGCACGCGCGACGTGAACCCCGGCGAGGTGTGGGAGGTGAACGAATTCTGGTTGGAGTTGACGTGGAGGATCGATCCGGACGGTTCTTTAGGCATTCGCTCCTTCGCCGAGTCGAAAGAGCGACCGGGCGAGCGTCTGACGGTGGACGAATATTACGGCTACATCTTCGAGAACTCGGTGCCCGGACTCCCTGAACGCGCGGCTGAAGAGAACTTAACGCCGCTCGAATTCATGCGTCGCTACGGCGCGTTCGAGATCAAGAAGAAGATCGGCGCGGTCTATGAGGAACTCGTGCCGGAGGAAGAATTGGAAGACGTGCGCGTGGATCGTTTCGGTCGCGCTTACAGTCGGGCGGCAAAGCCCGCATCACCGAACGTCGTCCCCATCCCGACGATTGACCCGGATGCGGAAGGTCGTCGCTTCGTCGGCGTGCAAGTTGATGCAGAGATTCGTCGCGGCTTCCCCACGCCTTCGGGTCGCCTCGAATTTTATTCTAAGACGCTCGCCGACTGGGGCTGGCACGAGTACGCCGTCCCCACATACATACGCAGCCACGTCCACCCCGCAAACATGGCGGACGATCAGACCGTCTTAATTTCAACTTTCCGACTGCCAGTCCAGATTCACACGCGCTCGGCAAACGCCAAGTGGCTCGACGAGATCGCGCACACGAACCCGCTCTGGATGCACAACAGCCACGCCGCACGCTTAGGTGTACGCACGGGCGATCTCGTGCGCGTCGAGACGGAGACAGGCTACTTCGTCGTGCGCGCGTGGGTGACGGAAGGCATCAAGCCGGGCGTGGTTGCGTGCAGTCATCACATGGGGCGTTGGAAGCTCTCGGAGGCCGGACAGCGGCAAATGATGGCGACCGTCAAGCTCGATCACGAAGGCACACAGTGGGGTTTGCGTCGCGAGCGCGGGGCGCAGCCTTACGAGTCGAACGACGCGGACACGCAGCGCATCTGGTGGACGGACGTGGGCGTCCACCAGAACTTAACCTTCCCCGTCCACCCTGATCCGATTTCGGGTCAGCACTGCTGGCATCAAGCCGTGCGCGTGCGGCGCGCGGAGGCGGGCGACCGGTACGGCGACATCTCCGTTGACACGGCGAAGTCGCGCGAGGTTTACCTGAAGTGGCTCGCCATGACGCGACCCGCCGACGAGTTTTCGCCCGACGGCACGCGCCGACCCTACTGGTTGCTACGCCCCCTCAAGCCCTCGCGCGAAGTCTATCGCTTGCCCGAACAGCCCGAACCCGTCGGGGCGGACTGATGGAACTTTTCCGCGCCCTCGCGTGTCTAGTCGAGCCGCCACGCACTGAGTCGGCGCGCGTCGCCGACGCGTTGGGGCTCGGCGCGCTTCCCCTCGCGGACGAGTACACGAAGACTTTCGTCTTCCAGCTCTACCCTTACGCCTCGGTCTATCTCGGCGCGGAAGGAATGTTGGGCGGCGAGGCGCGCGACCGCGTCGCGGGCTTCTGGCGCGCGCTGGGGCTTGTGCCGCCCGCCGAAGCGGATCACCTCTCCGTCATGCTCGCGCTCTACGCGCGCCTGTGCGAGTTGGAAGAGGATGCAAACGATGCGCGAGCGCGCGAAGGATGGCGCGCGGCGCGCAAGGCTTTTTTGTGGGAGCACCTTTTGAGCTGGCTGCCCGCGTACCTCTCGAAGCTCGAAGAGATCGCCACAGACTTTTATCGGCGTTGGGGCGCGCTACTAAAGGACGCGCTCGCGGCGGAAGCCTTGACGGTCGGGCAGCAGGAGAGCCTCGCGCTGCATTTGCGCGAAGCGCCGGGGCTTGTTGATCCGCGCGAAGGCTCTACGGAAGATTTCCTGCGCTCGCTTCTTGCGCCCGCGCGCAGCGGCATCATCCTCGTGCGCGCAGACTTCTCACGCGCCGCGCGCGAACTCGACGCGGGCACGCGGCTCGGCGAGCGGCGCTTCGTCCTCCAAACGCTCTTCGAGCAGGACGCGCGGGGCGTGCTCAGCTGGCTCGGACAGGAAGCTGAACGTTGGGCGGCTCGCCTCAGACTAGAACGCGCTTCGTTCGGCGCAGTCGCGCGCGCATGGGAGGCGAAAGCGGAGTCCACATCGAGACTGCTCGCGGAGTTGAAGGCGACGCTCGAAGAGGACTCGCGTGCGGGCGAAGAGTTTGCGGACGCATGAGCGGCGCAAGTGACGATTGATGACGCGCCCGCCGTCCCTCTCACAGACTTTGTGCGATCAATCTCTTACCACCCGACGGGTCGAAGCACGCGGCGCAGCGCGAGCGCGCTCACCTTGCGCAAGAGTGCGAAGCGCAGCAGCTCGTGTGTGATGAGCCGGTACGAGCGGCGACCCGAAATGATGTCGTAGAGCAGCGCGTAGAGATCGCGGTTCGTCTTGGCGAGATCGATCAATTCGTCCACGATGCCAAACTCCATCCCCGCGCGGCACAGGCGACGCAATAGCCGACCGTGTGCGTGATCCTCCGTGAGATGGCGCATCCGGCGCGCGTAAGTCTCAAGCGCGGTTGCGTCTATACCACGCTCGAACATCACGTCAGCCGCGCCCACTCCGGTCTGGATCGCCGTCGTGATGCCCATGCCCTTGAAGGGGCGCAGCCACCCCGTCGCGTCGCCGACCGCGACGAAGCGATCCCACGTGACGTTCCCAGCGTGGCTCACAGGCGCGTGCCCCTCGTAGAAGTCGAGCGATTGAAGATCGAAGCGCGGCAGGAGCGTGCGCACCTTGCGGTGCAGCAAAAAATCTTCCATGTCGATGGAGGTCACGCGCCGCCCCATGACGTTGACGAGCACGTGATCCTGCTTCGGCGTGATCGCGCCGAACTCGATGCGCTTGAGATCGCTCAAGAGAAACGCATGAATCTCGCCCCCCAGACGTTTTTCGACGTGGCGCACATCGCACGGGAGCTTCACGATAATCGAGTGCATCGTCTCGCGCGGGCGGCGGTAGGCTCGCGCGCGCGGACCCACCTGTTCGAGCACTGAGAGCAGCCCATCATCAAGTCCGCACGCGGCGACGACCATGTCCGCCGAGCGTGACGCGCCCTCTGAATAGACCCTTACGGGATGCTCCAGATTCTCCGGGTGAAACTCCAAACCCGTCACGCGATCCTGCACGATCTGCGCGCCCGCCGCTTGCGCGCGATCTAATAAAAACTGATCAAACTCCGAGCGCGAGACCATCAGCGCGGGCTCTTCCATCGAGGGCGCGCGAAGCTCTATGTCGTGGCGGTCGCCGTGCAGGCGATAGCCCTTGATCGTGCGCTTCACCAGGCTCGCAGGGATTTCGATGCCGAGTTGTTCGCGCAAAACTGCGGCGGTCGGCGGCGCGAGCACGCCCATGCAGGGGTTGTGCTGGCGCGGGAACTGCTTCGGCTCGTAGATGAAGACGTTCAGACGCACGCCGCGCCGCTTCGCTTCTTGAAGAAGACGGATCGCGCACGACGCGCCGCCCGGTCCTCCGCCGACGACGGCGACGCGCGAGTCGTCGCGCAGTTGCAGTCCGCGCGTCGAGCGCACGGGCTCAGCGTGTGTGAGTCGCGCGCGCGCGCGGTCGAAGAAGACGAAACCGGCGTGGCTCGCCAGACGCGCGGCGAGACGCGGGTGCAGGGCGCGCAGAAGTATGCGCTTGTAGGACTGATCGCCCGTGAAGGCTGAGAGCAACGCATCTGAAAGATGAGCCTCGCGCTTGTCGAGGTGGCGCTCGGCGTCGAGCACGGCGAAATAGACGGGCGCGAGCAGCGGGTGCGGGAAGATGCGGTCGTAGATTTCAAAGAGCGCGCGACCATAGAGGTTGTCGCGCCCGAAGACTTTCTGGCAGCGCTTCCAGAAGTGCTCCTCGAAATCCTGAGCCGTCACGCCGTGATTGATCACGCAGTCCGCCGCGAGCCGCGCGGTGACTAACGCCGACTCCACGCCGTTCTTCAAGTAGCGCGAATCCGATGCGTCGCCGACGATGACGAAGCGGTCGCCGTAAGGCAGGTGCGCCGCGCCGACCGCGACGCGCGGGTGACAATAACAATCGAGCTTCCAATCGGCGGGGAGATAATCGCGCATGTACGACTCGCGCAGGAGTCTCTCGGTCGAGTGCACGTCCACCGACTCGCCGATGGCTGTCACCGTCACGTGCTCGCCCTTCGGGATCAAAGCGACGTAGCGCACGTCCGCCTGCTTCAGCACGAAGAAGTGTATGAGATTGCCGAGCTTCTCTTTTTGAAACTCTCGATCGACGCGCGCCTCTATGACGCAGGTCTTCCACGTCGGCGGCGGCTTGTAGCCGTATGTCAGGCGCTGCGAGAGCTGCGAGTTGACGCCGAACGCGCCGACGACCAGGTCGAACTCTTCCCGTTGTCCGTCAGCCGTGTGGAGCACGGGGCGGCGTCCGAGCGCGTCGGGCACGTCAATGTCGGAGACGTTGTGTGGGACGTGCTCGGCGCCGAGCTTGACGGCTTGATCGAGGAGGAACTGATCGAAGCTGCGCGCGCCGTCAGGCGTCTCCGTGGAGACGGGACCCGCGCCGCGATAGACGCCGTAGATTTTGCGCGTCGGATCGTTGGCGAGTGTAGCGGAAGCGTCGTTGTAGTGGACGGCGTAGCCCGCGAGTTCGTAGTGGATGACTTCCGGCGGGATGACGGTCGTCGTGCGTTCGATCTCTTCGATGAGGTTATGACCGACCGCCCCGGCGCACATGTTGCAGCCGGGCGCGCCCTTCTTGGCAAAGCTCTTGCCGTCGAAAAGTTTGACGTGAAGGTTGAGACCGAGCGCGCGTGCGCGGCGCAGCAGCTCGATGGCGAAGAAAGAGCCCGCCGGTCCCGCCCCGGCGATGGCGACGCGACTGCCCGATGTCAGGTAGGTCGGCTGCGACATCACGGACGCTCCTTCACTGTCCGCGGGAAGCTGGCTCGCTCGCACTGAGACGACGAAGCGCGCGGCGCGTCTCGCGCGACGCTTCGGACGCTTAACTTGGGGGAATCTTACGCCCGCACGTCAGAACAAGGCAAAAGTAAGAACGAGCATCCTCACTTTTGCCTTTTACCTTTTTACTTTTGCTTTGCTGCGCGCTTTCTTCGCAGCTCGGTTCTGTGCGATTCTATTTGGCGAAGTTCTGAGCCCGCCAAGATCGCGGGCGAAATTTTTCGGACGGAGTTGAAAGACATGCGTTCATTCGTTTCACTCGCGGCGGCGCTCACCATCGCGCTCGCCTTCGTCGCCGCGTGCAGCCCGCGCGACGCGAGCGCGCCCGCGTCGAACACTGCTGCGGCGCAGAATTCTGCGGCTGGCACGCTGCGCGATGCGCGGCTGGAACCTCCGCCCGCCGTGCAGCAGCAGACGCCGGGCGACGACGTGCGCCGTATCACGCAGGACGAGCTGCGCGCGGCGTTAGAGAAAGGCGGGGTCGCGCTCTTCGACGTGCGCGATCATGTCTCTTACGAGGCAGGTCACATCAAGGGCGCGAAGCTCGTGCCATGGAGCGACGTTGAGAGTCGCCTCGACGAGTTCCCGAAGGACAAGCTGATCGTCACCTACTGCGCTTGACCGAACGAACACACCAGCGCCGGTGCGGCGCGGACACTCAAGAGCAAAGGGTACGAGAACGTGGCGGCTCTACTTGGCGGCTGGAATGCCTGGAAGGACGCGGGACTGCCGACGGAGACGGGCAAGTGAAGCGATAAGATAAAAGGCAAAAGTAAAAAGGCAAAAGGCAAAAGTGAAGACGGGTCGCCGCCTCCATTTTGCCTTTTGCCTTTTACTTTTGCCTTGATTACATCAACGGCACGGGCTCGGCGACGCGCACCGGCTGCGGCGTGACGACGCGACCCGAAGGCACGCAGAGCACAGGGCACGGCGCGTTGTGCACGACGCGCTCGATCTCGGAGCCGAGCACGGGCGCGCCGCCGAAGAAGGCTTGATGCGTGCTCGTGCCGATCACGATCAGATCAACGTCCTCGTTCGTCGCCAGCCGGACGATCTCCTCGTAGGGCTTGCCCTCGGCGACGTGCGTCACGCATTTGCCGCCCGCCTCGCGCTCAAATATCTCCATCTTCGCGCGCACGTATTCGCGCAGATCGGAGAGCGCGTGCCCGCCGCTTTCGGGGAAGAGGTCTGCGAGCTGCTCCATGAAATCGCCGACGACGAAGACGGCGTGAAACTCCGCGCCCGCCTCGCGTGCCACTTCCGCCGCGAGGTGCGAGGCTGGCGCGGACGACGTGCGGAAGTTCGTGGCGAGCAGCACGCGGTTGAGGTGAATCTCTGTGCGCCCCTCGCGGTGCCAGACGAACTCGCGCTGCGGCGGGCGCACCACGAGCACAGGGCACGGCGCTTCGACGATGATGTCTTCGACGGTCGAGCCGAAGAGCGCGTGACGGAGACGGTGGCGCCCGTGCGTCGCGACCGTGATGAGATCGGCGTCGAGCGCGCGTGCGGCGGCGGCGATCTCGTGCGCCGGTTCGCCCTCGGCGATCCGCGTCTCAACTTCCAAACCTGCGAGCAGCGGGTCGGCGAGCGCGGCGTCCACCTCGCGCCGCAGGTTCTTCAGCCACTCGTTCTGCGGCTCGTCGAGCACGCGGGGGGGAAGCGTCAGCAGGTTCGCGGGCACGCTGCCCTCCTGCACGTTAAAGAGTACGACGCGCCCCGCGCCCGCGCGCGCGAAACCGGCAGCGTACTTCGCCGCCGCGTGCGCGTGCTCCGTGAAATCCGTCGGGAAGAGTACGTTTCGAAATGGGTACATTCTCAAGCCTCGTGACAAGTGAACCGTGACAGGTGACAGGAAAATACGATCAAACTGTGAGCGGAAACAAGGGACGCCGGTTTCACTTGTCACCCGTCACCGTTTACCTGTCACGGCTTTTCACGTCCAGCGCAAGCCCGCGATGCGTTCGAGCTGCGGGGTGAAGTTGAAGCGCGCCAACGCGCGCGGTCTCCTCTCTGCGAGCGCGGCAAGCTCGCGCGCCACTTCGCGACGCACGCCGCGCGCGCCATCGTCCGCCGCCGCCGCGCGCTCAACCGCCACGCGCAGCGCCTCGCACACGCCCTCGACGAACTTTGCCACGTCCGCCCACGCGGCGAGCCGCGCCTCGCCGCCCACGTACTCGACGCAGTCCGAGAGCGACGAGAGGAACGGATACTGTCGGCGCAACTCTGCGCGCGCCGCACGGAACTGCGCCGCGAAGTCCGCGACCCCAGAGGCGACGAGCGCGCGCTCGACCGACGCGATCAGCTCGCCGCTCAGTTGCAGCACGTTCCGGCGGTCGATCTCAACGTGCGCGCCACCGCCGCGATCTTCGACTTCTGCCGCCGCCACCGGAGTGGCGAGGCTCGACGCAGCCGACGCGCGTCCCTCGCCCGCGTCCGCCGTCTCCATGTCGCCCTCGAAGACTGAGACGCGCCCGCCGGGCTCGCTCGCGCGCACGAAGATGCGCTGCAACGCCCCCTCGCCTTCCGCCTCGCGCCCCGACACGTGGTCGCGCTCGCGCACGCGCGGTCGCTCCCTCGCCGAGAGGAAAATGTCCGCGTCGTATTCGTCCAGCTCGACGTGCACGCGCCCCTCGAAGTCGCGCTGCTGGAGGTGACGCACGAGCGCGGCGAGGTTGACGTAAGCCGTGTCGAGATTCTGGTGGACGACGCGCACGCGCGCGCCACTGCGTTCCGGCATGAGAGAATTTTCCGTCGTCAGTTTTAAGGCGGGGCGAAGTTTAGCATAAAACGATGAAGTAGGAACGATAAGCGATGAACTGAAGGCAAGCCGTCTTAACTTCATCCTTCATCGTTCCTACTTCATCGTTTTTTTGCTACACTCCGCGACGCTCGTTCGCCGCGACAACCATGACAGACTCCCCGTCTCGTTAGTTCGCCCCGCGTCGCGGAAAAACTTCTGGAGACCACGCACGTGCTTCGAGGACTCTTTCGCACCAAGAATCTGGACGACATCATGGCGGCGGCGGGCGGACCGCAGTTCTCGCTCAAGCGCACGCTCGGCGCGTTCAACATCACGCTTTTAGGGATCGGCGCGATCATCGGCGCAGGCATCTTCGCCACCGTCGGCACGGCAGCAGCGGGCGACGCCTCGCGCCCCGGCGCGGGACCCTCCTTGATGCTCTCGTTCGTCATCACGGCGATCGTCTGCGGCTTCACCGCGCTCTGCTACGCGGAATTTGCCTCGATGGTTCCGATCTCAGGCTCTGCCTACACTTATTCATATTCGACGCTCGGCGAGTTGGTCGCATGGATCATCGGCTGGGACTTGATCATCGAGTACGCCGTCGGCAACATCGCTGTCGCGATCAGTTGGGCGAACTACTTCCGCACGCTCCTCAGCAACCTCGGCATCAACGTGCCCGCTTGGCTCGCGACCGACTACCGCACCGCCGCCAAGCTCGCCGCCAATAACCCGACCCTGTACGCGCAGGATTTCGGCAGCGCGCCGCACCTCTTCGGTCACGCCATCATCTTCAACCTGCTTGCCTTCGGCATCGTCGCGCTCATCACGGTCGTGCTCGTGTGGGGCATCCGTGAGTCGGCGGGTTTTAACGCCGGAATGGTCTTGATCAAGATCACGGTGCTCCTGTTCTTCATCGGCATCGCGCTCTACTACGTCTCGCCCACGCACATGGTCGCGAACTGGCACCCATTCCAGCCCAACGGCTGGCGCGGCACTTTCACCGGCGCGGCATTAGT
>JAVXVR010000440.1:0-2516 GCA_032230165.1 Acidobacteriota bacterium
TGCGCATAGGTCACCGACTCGCCATCGAGACCCTGATTCTCGAGCGTGACCGCGGCGGTCGTCGTCATAGACTTGTGCCTGCGTAGATTCTCCGCGCCGCCCGCCGCCGCGATCACCTTCGTCATCAAGTCTTCAACCGCAATCGGCGCGTTTGGCGTCGCGGTGGGCGCGGCAGGTTTGTCGCCGCTCGACGCGGAAGCGCCTCCCGTGCGCTTGAACTCAAACTCGCCTTCGGGCTGCTTGAGCACGAGTGCGGAGACCTTGCCCGCCGCATCACGCTTGGCGGCAATGGCGTATGAGTCCGGCAGCCCCGGCGTCGAATAAACGTCCTTCGCTTTTTCGACGAGCGGATAATCAGGCTGACCCGCGACCGTGAGGACGACTTTCCCGTCCTTCAACTTCACCTCGACCGTGCCGCCCTGCGCGATCTCGTAAGTGCCGATCAGTTCCTTGAGCGCGTCACTGACGGCGGGAGCGTCCGCGCTTGCGCCCGCCGCCGTTGCGCTCGCGGCTGGCGGCGGCGTGCCGAGCAGGTTCGTCACGATGGCGCGCGTCATCACGTTGAGCAGCGGAGTGTCTTCGACGTTGGCGAGCACGGCGAAGCCGATCTTCTCCTGCGGCAGAAAGGCGACCTGCGCGCCGAAGCCGTCAATGCCGCCGTTATGGACGTAAACCTTGCGCCCGGCGAAAGCCGCCACGCCCCAGCCGAGCGCGTAAGAGGTCGTCTCGTTCATTCTGATCTGCGGCGTGAGGATTTCCGCGAAACCCTTTTCGGAGACGAGTCGCTTACCATTCGATGCGACGCCGCCCGCGATGAGAAACTTCAGCCACTCCGCCATCTCGCGCGCGCTCGAATTGATCGCGCCCGCCGGCGCAACGTTCGTGATGTCGCGCGTCGGCACTTGATGAGCCTGCTTCGACGCCGCGTCATAGACGTAGCCGAGCGAGTAGTCGGAAGCAGACTGCATCTCGCGCACCGAGAGCACGGTCTTCGTCATGCCGAGGGGTTTTAGGATGCGCGTCGAGATGAGATTCTCCCACGTCGTGCCTTGCGCGTGCGCCACCGTCTCGCCCGCCGCGCTGTACATCACGTTCTGGTATTGAAACTTCTCACGCGGTTTAGCCGTCGGCTTCGCGCGACCCGCGACGCGGATCACTTCCTCGCGATTCAAAACGCCCGTGTACCAGGCGATGTCTGTGCCCGCCAAGCCCGTCTGGTGCGAGAGCAGATCGCGGAGCGAGACTTTGGCGTCCGCTTCCGGATCACGAAGTTTGAAGTAGGTCAGATATTTTTTTGGCGCATCGTCGAGCGAGAGCTTGCCGTCGTCTTGGCTCATGACCGCTGCCATCGCCGTGAAAGCCTTCGTGCACGAGCCGATGGCGAAGAGCGTGTCGGGCGTCACGGTAAGAGCGCGCGCCGCGTCGCGCAGACCCGAACCCTTAATCAGAATCACCTTGTCGCCTTGGACGACGACGAGCGACGCGCCGGGCACGCCCGTCTCCTTGCGCTTCTCCTCGAAAACCTTCTCAATCGCCGCGACGCGCGTCGCCAGATCGTCCGGCGCGGAGGCGACTGACTGCGCCGCGACTTGCGCGCGCGCGGGCGCGGCGAGGCTGGGCGAGAGGAAGACGAAGGCGAGCGCGAGATGTAAAAAACGCTTGTCTAGCATATGATTCAACACTCCTGAAGCAAAAGGACGCGCGGGGCTAGTCGAACGTTTCAACCGACTAGTCATACTACGTCGCGACGCGCAAAATTGTTATTGCACATCATCTCTTAGCATCTCCAGCGCCTTTGCGTGAGGAATGGCTCTCACGCAAAGGCGCAAAGACGCAAAAATCAGAATTGATTTCGAGACGAAGACAACTGACTTCGGCGGCTTAATAACTCTTGGATAAACGTCACGAGAAAGAGGTGCGCCGGGTGCGCGTCGGCGTGGACACGGGCGGGACGTTCACGGATTTCGTCTTCGCGCGCGGGCGCAGCCTGCACATCTTCAAGCTCGCCTCGACGCCTGCCGATCCTTCCCTCGCGATCACGGAAGGCTTGCGGCGCGTCGCGCGCGAGACGGGCGCGCGGCTTTCTGAGATCGAAGTCGTGCACGGGACGACCGTCGGGACGAACGCGCTTCTTGAGCGTCGCGGGGCGCGCGTCGCGCTCGTCGCGACCGCAGGGTTCGAGGACGTGATCGAGATCGGGCGGCAGGCGCGACCGCGTTTGTATGATCTCGATGCCGTCAAGCCCGCGCCGCTCGTCCCGCGCACGCTTCGCTTCGGCGTGCGCGAGCGCGTCGCCGCGTCGGGCGAGATTTTGGAGTCGCTCGAAGACGCCGACATCGCGGAGTTGATCGCCAAGCTCAAGCGCGCCGCGCCGGAGTCGGTCGTCGTCTCGCTGCTCTTCTCGTTCGTCCGACCCGAGCACGAAAAGCGGATCGCGCGCGCCGTCGCGAACGCGCTTCGTGTCCCGCTCTCGGTCTCGCACGAAATCCTCCCCGAATACCGCGAGTACGAACGCA
>JAVXVR010000623.1:0-8574 GCA_032230165.1 Acidobacteriota bacterium
TCTTTCGCTTGTTGAGTATATGTGGAGAGCTCCTGAAGGCATTCGTTATCCGAGTCAGTGATTTTGCCGCCGACGGATTTGTAACTCCCACGGCGCGCGATGTACGCTGACGCCAACTCGACATGAAGCAGGAGGAGCGCGTTTTGGTTAATACCTATCACGGCAGACTTTTCGGCACGTTAACTATTCTGATGACGCTCTGGCTGTTTGCGCCGACCCTAACGAGGGCGCAAAGCGTCGAGCAAGTCAAAGCGCGCTATACCAAGTATGAGTACATGATTCCAATGCGCGACGGCGTGAAGCTCTTCACCGCCGTCTATGCGCCGAAAGACGCCTCGCAGACTTACCCGTTTCTCTTGACGCGCACGCCCTACAGCGTCGCGCCCTACGGCATTGATAACTACCGCGCCGCGCTCGGTCCGTCGGAGCAGTTCGAGCGCGAAGGGTTCATCTTCGTCTATCAGGACGCGCGCGGGCGTTACATGTCCGAGGGCGAGTTTCAACAGGTGCGACCCTTCATCCCGGACAAGCGCGGTCCCAAGGATGTTGACGAGAGTACGGACACTTACGACACCATCGAGTGGCTCTTGAAGAACGTCCCGAACCACAACGGCAGAGTCGGCATGATCGGCATCTCGCAGCCGGGCTTCCACGTCGCCGAGAGCATCATTGACTCGCACCCGGCGTTGAAGGCGGCTTCACCGCAAGCCCCGACCGCCGACTACTACATGGGCGACGACGTGTATCATAACGGCGCGTTCATGCTCGCCGCCAACTTCGGGTTCTACTCCTCCTTCGTGCCGCGCGCGGGCGACCCCTCGCCGCCACGGCAGCGCGTCCAGTTCGATCCCGGCACGCCCGACGCCTACGACTTTCTGCTCAACGTCGGCGCGCTCGCGGACGTGAATCAGAAACTCTTCGGCGGCGACGCGAGATACTTTCAGGAGATCGTCGATCACACTACTTACGACGACTTCTGGCAGCGTCGCTCGCTCCCGAAGTTTATGCACAACGTGCACTGCGCCGTGCTCAACGTCGGCGGCTGGTACGACGCGGAAGACCCGCAGGGACCTTTGAGCATTTACCGCTCGGTCGAGGAGAAGAATCTGGGGACGGTGAACGAACTGGTGATGGGACCGTGGTCGCACGGCGGCTGGGCGCGCGGCGATGGGGATAAACTCGGCAACGTCAGCTTCGGAGTCAAGACGGCGGAGTTTTTCCGCGAGCGCATACAGTTCCCCTTCTTTATGCAATATCTCAAAGACAAGCCCGCCGGTCTGCCCGAAGCCTACATGTTCCTGACAGGCATCAACGAGTGGCGTCCGCACGCGGAGTGGCCCCCGAAGCAGGCACAGCCCGTCACGTTCTATCTGAGCGCTGGAAATCGTCTGAGCCGGGACGCGCCAGCGGATGACGGGCGCGGCACGTTCGACGAGTACATGAGCGATCCGAATCGCCCCGTCCCCTTTGTCGGTTATGTTGTTGGCGGGATGACTTCTGATTACACGACCGAGGATCAGCGTTTCGCCTCACAGCGACCCGACGTGCTGACTTACGAAACCGAGCCGCTCACAGACGATCTCATCGTCGCGGGACCCGTGAAGATCAATTTGAATGTTTCGACGACGGGGACGGACAGCGACTTCGTCGTGAAGCTGATTGACGTTTACCCCGGCAGCTACCCGACGCCGCGCCCGCCCGATAATCAACCCGTGCCGCAAAACGCCGTGAGGATGGGCGGCTATCAGCAACTCATACGCGGCGAGCCTTTTCGCGCCAAGTTCCGTAAAAGCTTTGAGAAGCCCGAACCATTAGTGCCCAACCAGCCAGCCGCGATCAATTACGAGCTGCCGGATGTCTATCACGCTTTCCGGCGCGGGCATCGTGTCATGGTGCAGGTGCAAAGCTCCTGGTTTCCGCTCGTGGATCGCAACCCGCAGAAGTTCATGGACATCCCCAAGGCGACCGCAGCGGATTTCCAGAAGGCGACCGAGCGCGTCTATCGCTCGCGCAGCCTCAACTCTTCCGTCACGTTGTTAGTCGAAGGACGCACTCAGCGTTGAACCACGATCACTGAGCTTCGATCAGCGAATCACGTTCAATCTTCCTTGACGAACTTGAGCGCGGCGGAGTTGATGCAGTAGCGCAAGCCCGTGGGCGCGGGTCCGTCCGTGAAGACGTGACCGAGGTGCGCGTCGCAGCGCGCGCACTTAGCCTCGGTGCGTGTCATGCCGTGACTCGTGTCCGTCTCCGTCTCGACGCGCGCGTCCGCGACGGGTTGGTAGAAGCTGGGCCAGCCCGAGCCCGACTCGAACTTGGCGTCGGAGCCGAACAGCTCGTTGCCGCAGGCGGCGCAGATGTATGCGCCCGTCTCGTGATTTCGGTAGAGCGCGCCCGTAAACGCGCGCTCCGTGCCCTGCTGCCGCATGACGTGATACTGTTCGGGCGTCAGCTCGCGCCGCCACTCTTCGTCCGACTTGACGATCTTCTCACTTATCTTCTCACTCATCTTCGCCCTTCCCGTTATTGCTCGTCCACGTTCGTGGTCTTCTCCTTCGCTTCGCCTTTGTCTTCTTCGGCGAGCAGCGTCTTAATAACACGCTCTTGCTCATCGTATGCGCCCTCGCCGACGTGCTTGTAGCGAACGCGACCGCGCCGGTCGAGGATGAAGACGGTGGGCCACGCCTCGACACCATAAGCGTGCCACGTCGCGTAGTCGTTGTCGGTGACGACCGCATAGCGCAGACCGAGCGACGAGACCTCGCGGCGCACGTTCTCGACGACTTGCTCGCGATCCAGTTCCGGCGTGTGGACGCCGATGACCGTGAGACCCTGCGCGGCGTAAGCTTCGTGGAAGCGTTTAATGGCGGGCAGAGTGTTGCGGCAGTTGAAGCAACCGAACGTCCAGAAATCCACGACGACGACGCGCCCGCGTAAACTCTCGAGCTTGAGCGGATCGGAGTTGATCCAGGTGCCTGCGGCGAAAGCCGGAGCCTGCGGCGCATCCTTTGCATCGAGCACTGTGTCGCGTTTGAAGGAGTCACCGTCGAATGTCGCCACGCCCGTCGCCGACGAAGTCAGGCGCGAAGCAAAGTGCGGCGAGCGTCGCTCGAAAGCCGCGACGCCCGCGAGCAACACGACAAGAGTTGCCGCGCAGGCGATTACTTGAAAGAAGCGAACCATCGAAAACCTCCTCAACCGTCTTCGCCGCTCCCGCAAACTCGAAGTCACAGCGTACCGCGTGCGCCCGTCGCGTATCAAATCTTCTACGCGCCTGCTGTAGCTAATGGATGTAGGCACGAGAGCTTTGAGTAAAGTGGAATTCAGACACGCTGTGATACTCTGCGAGATATCAGTAACGCAAATCGCTGGCGCGCTCGTAATAATCAACCGTCGGAACCCTCTGTGATGCTCGAACAAGTGATCCTCGTTGACGAGTTCGACCGCGAGGTCGGCGTCCGCGAAAAGCTAGAGGCGCACCGGGAGGGCGTACTCCACAGAGCCTTCTCCGTCTTCGTCTTCGACTCCACGAAGCGTCTACTGCTTCAGAAGCGCGCGGCGACGAAATATCACTCCGGCGGCTTGTGGTCGAACACTTGTTGCGGTCACCCGCGACCGGGCGAGGCGACCGCGGTGGCGGCGCGGCGCAGACTGAAAGAAGAGATGAACTTCGACTGCGAGCTGCGCGAGGCGTTCGCTTTTCTGTACCGTGCGGAGGTCGGCGCGCTCGTCGAGCACGAGTACGATCACGTCTTCGTCGGCGTGTACGACGGCGAGCCCGTGCCGGACGGTGCGGAGGTCGAAGATTGGAAGCGTGTGAGCCTGACTGATCTGCGGCGCGATTTGCGCGCGAAGCCGGAACGTTACACGGATTGGCTGCGACTCGCCGTCGCGGAGATCGGCTGGCGGCGTCTCGACGCGCTCGTGCCCGCTGAGTGACGCTGCACCTCGGCTTCGAGTCGGGAGAAAAGGTCGCGCTCCCTAAACCGTCGGTTGAAGTCGGACGCCCCCGAACACGGCGGCGAGCATGTGTCGCTGCTCCTCCGAACGCTCACGGTGCTCGCGCACCCAGCCCGTTATGACCGCCTTCACCTCGCGCTCCGTAGGCGCGCCGACCGTCCCGCCCAAAGCTTGCGCAGGATTCCCGGCGCGCCCCTGCTGGTCGCGCTTGACGACTCGCACTTGCCGGTTCTGTTCCATCACCTGTCCCTCCATTCGTTAACGCGAGATCAATCGACAAAAGGGATCAGACGAAACGCGCGACCGTGAAGACGTGATCCCTTCCACGCGTTTTCTGTGCGTTACTGTGTGACGGCGGAATCGCCTTACAGCGTGATCGAGGCGGTGAAGGCTTAAGTGCGGCGTCTTAGGGCGCGGATCGAGATTCAGAACGATTCAGCCGCAGATGGACGCGGATTAACGCGGATTGAAGAAGAGACTCCGATCCGCGTTAATCCGCGTCCATCTGCGGCTTGATAGTTTTGTCAGTTGACTACCGAGAAAATTAAATCCGTGTGATCCCTTTCCGCCGTAGTTTGCGCGTTACTAATTGAGAGGCGGAATACTTCGATGAGAAACGAAATGGCGAGAGAGGTGGAACATGTTGTTATTGATTGCGGGCATCATTATCGCACTGGCGGCGGGAAGCTTTCTGTTGGCGCTCGTCTCCGACGCATTCGCCGACGCCTTGTCGCGCGCCGTCGAGACGGCGTTCGACTTCGTCGAGTACAGGGCGGCACTCAGGCGTGCGTACAGCAGGCGGGCTAACCCATCGCGCGACGAGAAGATTTCTTACGCGGCATCTTTAACGCGTGCGGCGTAATTCAAAAAGCGGCGGAAGTTTCAGGCGGCGGGACTCTCAGGCGGCGGGGCTGGCGAGTCGCCGCCGCAGTTCTTTGAAGCGCGGATCGTTGTGCAGGGCGTCGAGGTGCGGATCGACGGCGACGAAGGCGAAGCCGACGGCGTGCTCGCTCTCGGCGCGCGCGAGCCAGCGAAACGCCCCGTCGCGATCACCCAGCAGCGCGTGGACGATGGCGATCTCGTAAGCCGTGACCCACTCGTCGTCGCGGCGCGCGAGCAGGTCTTGCAAAATCTCTCGCGCCTCGTCGCGGCGACCGCAAGCCGCAAGCACGTGTGCGCGCTTGGCGCGCGTCGTCGGCGTGTCGCCCGCAAACGCCCTCTCCTGCTCATAGACGGCGAGCGCTTCCTCCCTCATACCTTTCTTCTCGTAAGCCCAACGCATGACGACGTGCGCGGCGATGGAGCCGGGGTCGAGTTCCAGTGCCTTGCGACACTGCTCGGCGGCTTCGTCGAAGCGGCGCGCGAGGAAGAGGATGTTGGCGACGCCGGTGGCGATGACGGGCGAGCGCGGCGAAAGCTCCTGCGCACGTCTGATCTCCGAGATCGCTTCTTCGTGCTTGCCCATCGCCGAGAGGTTGAAGGCGTGCCAACGTCGCGCGACAGGGTTTTCCGGATCGAGTTCGACGGCGCGTCGAAGCTCGGATTCAGCGCCCGCCCAATCACGGTCGTAGTGGCATTTGACGAAGCCGAGCGAAGCGTGTGCGACGGCGAGCGTGTCGTCCGCCGCGACCGCCGCGAGCGCAGACTGCTTGGCGCGCGCCCAAGCCCCTTCGGGCGGCGGCTCGACGTACCAATTCAGGAGCGCGTTGCAGTCAGCCAACTCGGCGTGGGCGAGGGCGAATTTGGGATCGCGCTCGACGGCGCGCTCTAACCTTTCGATGGCTTGCCGCAAACCTTCCGCCGTGCGCTTGGTCGCGAAGTAGCGCGCCGCTTGGTAGAGCTGTCGCGCCTCTTCGTCGTCGCTCGTGTGCGGCTTCGCCGTCGTCGGATCAAGCGCGCGCGTAGAAGTTGCGACGCCGCTTGCGCGCCGCGATGACGCGGGGTTGTTCGTGCGCCGCAGTAAATTTTCAAAACGCGACTCGCCGCGCAGAGAATCGAACTCAGGCTCGACGCCGAGCCAGACGAGCCAGCCGTCGCCCGCCGCGTAAGACTCTTCGAGGAGCGTGAGCGCGCGCGCGCGATCTCCGAGCCGGAGGTGCGTGATGGCGAGGTGGTAGGGCGAGACGTAGCGACTCGCCGCCATCTCTTCGAGCCGCGCGAGAACTTCACGCGCTTCAGCGTCGCGACCCGCGGCGGCGTAGGCAGCGGCAAGGTTAGTCAGGAAGAACTGACCGCCGCCCGAAATCGCGACCGCCTTCTGCATCATCCTCACAGCCTCTTCATGCTCGCCGACGTTGCGCAGCGTCCACGCGTAGGTGGCAAGACCGTAAGCGAAGTTGGGTTCGATCTCCAGCAGGCGGCGGTAGGTGTCGAGCGCTTCGTCGAAGCGGCGCGCCTGATAGTAGCACCAGCCGAGCGCCTGCAAGATGCTCGGCGTGAGCGGGTCGAGCGAGCGCGCGCGCAGCATCTCGGAGATGGCTTCGTCGAAGCGCGCCTCCATCGTCAGATGAAATCCGTACCATTGGTGGGCGGTCGCGTACTTCGGGTTCAACTCGATGGCGCGCAGGTGTTGTCGCTCGGCGCTCGACCAGTCGAAGTCGTGCGTGATGGTGGCGAAGCCGAGCGCGGTGTAAGCCTCTGCCGAAGTGGGATCAAGCTCGACCGCCTTGCGCGCCGCCTCTCGCGCCGCCGCGGAGCACTCGGCAAACGGCATCACGCCGTAGACGCCGAGCCAGTTGTAATAATCCGCCATGCCGCCGTAGGGCGCGGCGTAGGTCGGATCAATCGCGATGGCGCGGCTGTAGCTGACGAGCGCCTTGGCGAAGCCTTCTTCGGTGAATGTGTTCCAGTAGAAGCGACCACGCAGGTACGCCTCGTAGGCTTCGGGGCTCTCAGTGCCGCGCTTAGAGAGTTCGCGCTGCTCCTCGCCCGTGAGGTGTGGGAGCAGAGCGGTGGCGACCTGCTCGGAGAGCGTGTCTTCGAGGTGGAGCACGTCGCCGCTCTTGGCGTCGAACTTGCGTGCCCAGCGCGTCGCGCCCTCGCGCACGTCGAGGAGTTGCGCCGAGACGCGGATCGAATCGCCCGCGCGGCGGATCGTGCCCGTCACGACGTAATCGACGCCGAGCGCGCGACCCGCTTCGAGCGGATCGATGTCGCCGCCGTAGCGAAGCACGCTGCTCGTCGGGCGCACGACGAAGCGACGCACCGCGCTCAGACGCGCGACGAGCGCGTCGGCTAACCCTACGCCGAGATATTCGTCGCCCGTGTCTTCCGCCGCCGCGTGCGCGAGTACTCTCATCGGTAGCACGGCGACTGACTTCTCGCCCGTCTGCGGCTCGCCTGTCGCGCGCTCTCCCGTCGCTCTCTCACCCGCGAGCCTTCCACCGCCGGACAGTTCGCCGGTTTGCCGTCGGTCAGGACGCGGCGCGGGGTTGTTCGTGCGGCGCAGCAACTCTGCGAAGCGCGGATCGTCGCGTAAGGGATCGAATTGCGGATCGACGCCCATCCAGATGAGTCGCGCGTCGCGCTCAGATAACGCCCGCGCGAACTCGTCGAAGGCGTCATCCGTCTCGCCGAGATGACAGAGCACGGTCGCGACGAGATGGCGCGAGACGTGTCGCGAGCCCGACATCGCCTCGATCTCTTCGAGCACGGCGCGCGCCTCAGCCTTGCGCCCCGCGCGCGCGAGCGCAGAGGCGAAACGCGCCAGCGTGTAGGGACTCCTGCCGAGCGCGGCGACCGCCTTGCGACCGCTCTCGACCGCCTCGTCGTGCCTGCCCACCTGCGCGTAGGAGAGACAGAGGACGATGTAGGCGAGCGCGGACTGCGGAGCGTCCGAAGCAGACCCGCTCGCGGCGGCTATGGCCTCGTCGTAGTGGCGCGCGAGGTAATAGACCCAGTGTGCGGTGTGGTGGAGGATGGGCGAGACGGGATCGAGCGCGAGGGCGCGGCGCGAGTAGGCGAGCGCGTCTTCGAAGCGACCGGCGAGCGCGCAGTAGTAGCCGTACCAGAGCTGACCCGTGGCGTAGTTGGGGTTCAGCTCGACGGCGCGGCGCAAATGATCTTCCGCCGCGCGCCAGTCGAAGTCGTGCGTCAGCGTCGCGTAGCCGAGCGCGGAGTAGCCTTCGGCGAGCGAGTCGTCGAGCGCGATGGCTTTAAGCGCAGCCGCCTTCGCTTTCGCAGAGGCTTCAGCAAAGGGCAGAGCGCTATAGACGCCGAGCATGTTGTAGTAGTCTGCGAGCGCGGCGTAGGCGTGCGCGTAATTGGGATCGAGCGCGACGGCGCGTTGGTAGGAGGCGAGTGCTTTAGCGTAGCTGTCGCCGCCGAAGCTGTTCCAGTGGAAGCGACCGCGCAGGTACGCCTCGTAGGCTTCGGCGTTGTCTGTGCCGCGCTTTGAAAGTTGCCGCCGCTCCTCGCCCGTCAGACGCGGGATGATCGACTCTGCGACCTGCGACGCGATGGCGTCTTCGAGCCTGAGCACGTCCGTAAACTTTTCGTCGAACTGACCCGCCCAGACGGTCGTGCCCGCGCGCGCGTCGAGAAGTTGCACGGTGACACGGATCGAATCACGCGCGCGCTGGATGCGACCGTCGAGGACGAAGGCTGCGCCCAGCT
>JAVXVR010000503.1:0-10049 GCA_032230165.1 Acidobacteriota bacterium
TTCTCCCCTTCGTCTGCGCGCTGCTCATCGTGCTCCTCGCTCTGCCACCCGCCGCCTCGCGGGCGCAGCAAGCGGGGACGCACACCATGCCGAGCCCGCCGCAGCAGCAGACGCAAACGCCGCAACCAGGGATGGGCGGCGTCTCGACTGGCGCGGCGCGCACTTACGCGTCGCGCCGGACGGTTGGTATCACCGACCCCAAAGCCCCGAAGGTTTTCGAGGACGTGACGGCGCGCACCGCCCTCGCCAGCTTCCGACACCGTTCCGGTACTCCCGCCAAAGATTACGTCGTCGAGACGGCTTCCGGCGGCGTCGCCATCTTCGACTACGACAATGACGGGCGGCCCGATATCTTCATCCTCAACGGCTCGACCATCGCCGCCGAGCAGGGTAAGGAGCGACCGCCGCGTGCCGCGCTCTACCACAACCTCGGCAGTTGGAAGTTCGTGGACGTGACGGACAAAGCCGGCGTCTCGAACGAGCGTTGGGGCATGGGCGTCGCCGTCGGCGACTACGACAACGACGGTTACCCGGACATCTTCGTCGGCAACTACGGCACGTCGCGCCTCTATCATAACAACGGCGACGGGACTTTCACCGACGCGGCTCAGAAGCTCGGCGTCGCGCGCAAGGGCTGGTCAACCGGCGCGACGTTCGGCGACTACGACGGCGACGGGCGGCTCGACCTGTTCGTCCCCGGCTACGTTGATCTCGACCTCAAACACCTGCCGCCGAGTCCGGCGGACGCGGGCAAGCCGGGACAGATGGGACAGAACTTTTGCCAGTTCCGCGGCGTGCCCGTGATGTGCGGGCCCCGCGGCTTGAAGGGCGAGCACGACACGCTCTACCACCAGAAGCCGGACGGTACTTTCGAGGATGTGTCGGACAGAACCGGCGTCAACGACGCGCCCGGCTACTACGGCTTCTCATCGGCGTGGGTGCGCGCCAACGACGACGACCTGCTCGATCTCGTCGTCGTTCACGACTCGACGCCGAACGAGCTCGACATCAATCTCGGCGGCGGTAAGTTCGAGGAGACGGGCTACGCTTCGGGCATCGCCCTGAACGAGAACGGGCGCGAGCAGGCTGGCATGGGGCTCGCCGTCGGCGACTACGACAACGACGGGCGCGTTGACTTCTACGTCACGAACTTCTCGGACGACTCGAACACGCTCTACCACAACGACGGCGACGGCACCTTCACCGACGTGACTTACCAGGCGGGCCACGGCGAGCCGACCATCCCCTTCCTCGGCTGGGGCGTGGCCTTCCTCGATTTTGACAACGACGGCTGGAAAGACGTCCTTATCGCCAACGGTCATGTCTATCCGGCGGTTGACAACTACCAGTGGGGCACGTCCTACGCGCAGCAGCCGCTGCTGTTCCGCAACCCCGGCGCGCCGGGCCGCTTCGAGCGCGTCGGCGCTGCGCCCGGCACAGGGCTGGCGGAGGCTTGGGTCAGCCGCGGACTCGCCGTCGGCGACCTCGATGGCGACGGTCGTCCCGACGTCGTTCTCAACAACATGGACGCGCCGCCGACCATCCTCCGCAACATCAACGAGACGGCTAACCACTGGCTCCGCCTGAAGCTCGTCGGCGACCCCGCGCGCAAGAGCCCGCGCGACGCGACGGGCGCGACCGTCTATCTGACGGCGGGCAAGCTGCGCCAGCGCGGCGACGTGGTGAGCGGCGGCAGCTACGCCTCGAACAACGACCCCTGCCTCCTGTTCGGCTTCGGCGCGGTGACCAAAGTTGACCGCCTCGAAGTGAAGTGGCCCGATGGCTCGCTCGAAGCGTTCAGCGTGGCGGGCGTGGATCGCACGCTGACACTCACGGAAGGGAAAGGCTCGAAGTGAGGACTCATTCGCCTTTTGCTGCCGCGCACGCTCTAGTACATCTCTTCCTATCCTGCGAACAATGGGAGCGAAACGACTACAAGGGCGGCTGCTTCTGTTTTCAGGCTCCGGGGAGAGATTTGGAGACAATTGATGGGACAACTGACCGGCGATGGGTTCAACGGTCTGTTGCTTAAAGAGGGGGCTAAGGCGCTTCAGGCGCTTCAGCCCCCTACTTTTATGTCCCACTAGCTTCGGCTGACTGCCGTATCTTCTGATCTCACTTTGCCGCGCTCTCGGGTAACTTCGACCGCACGCCACATGTACCAACTCGCCACCGATCTGTAAGGTCGCCACTTCTCGCCATACTGCGCCAGCTCTTTCGGCTGCGGCGATTCTTCCATCCCGTAAGCGAGCGCGAATCCTTTGCGCACCGCGAGGTCGCCCACGGGCAGCACGTCGGGTCTGCCGAGTCTGAACATGAGGAGCATCTCGACCGTCCAACGCCCGATGCCGCGTACCTTTGTGAGCTGGTTGATGATCTCTTCGTCCTCCATCCGCCGCAGACGTGCGAGCGTCGGCACAGTGCCGTCGAGGGTCTTGGCGGCGAGGTCTCTAAGCGCAGCCAGTTTCGCCCCGGAGAGTCCCGCGCCGCGCAACTCCGCTTCGGAAGCAGAGAGGATGTCCTGCGGGCGCAGCTTACTTTTGCCGGAGAGAGCCAGCACGCGCCCGTGGATCGCTGCGGCGGCGTTGCCGTGCAGTTGCTGGTAGATGATGTTTCTCGCCAGAGCTTCAAACGGGTTGTGCATGTGGCGGATCGTCATCGTGAAGGGACCCGCGCGCTTCATCAACTCGGAGAGCGCAGCGTCAGCCGAGGAGAGATATCTCACAGCCTCACGCGGGTCGTAGCAGAAGCCCTCATGCTCTTGATTTTTCAAACGCCCGTTTCTTCCCCCTTGCACAGCCGGGGCAGCGCCCGTCGCCTTCATCGCTTGGCTGATCTTTTGGAAGTTGGTTTGGCTTTGGCTCGCGACTTTCTCCCCGCGACGCGCTTGTTGTGCGGGAAATCGCGCACGAGCAGACCCTCTTCGACCAGCTTGCCGTAGGCGTAGCGGACGACCTTGCGCCCGACGCCGAGTTGTTCAGCCAGTCCGTCCTCGCTGGGAAGCATGTCGCCCGCCTTGAGCCGCCCGCCTTTGATCAGTTCACGCAGTTGACTCGCCACCTGTCCCGAGCCTGATTCATTCGCGCGCGCGCTCACTTTGATCCTCAGTTTGACCGGCGTGCCGCCGCCATCGTCGCTCTTCTTCGCCACACGTCTCACCTCCGTCGAAAGTATTCCGCAAAGAGCCAACAGTGTAACACTGCTTAAAGTGAGTCATCTACCAAATCACGCAGTTAACCTCAGCGCGTCTCACCCAGCGTTGTTTCCAGACTGCGCGTGTCGTCCGGAACTGCTTGCGCCTCCTCCCGCGCCAACGGTTGTTCGCCGAGCACGACGCGGATGCGGTGCTGCGCCCCATCGCTCGCGAGCGGGATGTCTGCGGTCTCCAACCGCTTGCCGTCCAACTCGACTTCGGCGACGCCGCGCGACAACCCCAGAGGGTTCTCCACCTTGATGTGATACTGCGTTGCGCCGCGACGGTACGTGATCTCGTAGTCGCGCCAGCCGCGCGGGATGCACGGCTCGATACGCAGTCGGTCGCCGTCGAGTTGGAAGCCGAGTATAGATTCGACGGCGGCGCGATACATCCAGCCTGCGCTCCCCGTGTACCAAGTCCACCCGCCGCGCCCCGTGTGGGGCCAGACCGCATAGACGTCGCCCGCCGCCACATAAGGCTCTACTTTATATTTGTGCAGACCGGCGCGCGTCGAGGCGTGATTGATCGGATTCAGGAGTGCGAAAAGCTCGCCCGCGCGGTCGCCGTCGCCGAGCATGGCGTAGGCGATCAGCGTCCAGACCGCCGCGTGCGTGTACTGCCCGCCGTTCTCGCGCACGCCCGGCACGTAGCCCTTGATGTAGCCGGGATCGAGCGCGCTATGATCAAACGGCGGCGTAAAAAGTATGACCAACCCGTCGCCGCGCCGGATCAGATACTCTTCGACCGCCGCCATCGCGCGCGCCGCGCGGTGTCGGTCGGCAGCGCCGGAGATGACGCCCCACGACTGCACAATCGAATCGATCCGACACTCTTCGTTGCGCGCCGAGCCGAGCGGCGTGCCGTCGTCGAAATAGGCGCGGACGTACCAGTCGCCGTCCCATGCGTTTTCTTCGAGCGCCTTCTTCAGCTTCTCCAAATGCTTGCGGTAGCGATTGCCGCGCGTCGTCTTCTCTTTCCGCGCGTCGCAAAACGGCGCGAAGCTTTCGAGAATGGTGTAGAGAAACCAGCCGACCCACACGCTCTCGCCTTTGCCCCCGTTGCCGACGCGACTCATGCCGTCGTTCCAGTCGCCCGAACCCATCAGCGGCAACCCGTGCACACCCGTCTTGAGACTGCGATCCAGCGCGCGCGCGCAGTGCTCGTAGATGCTCGCACGCTCTGCGGAGACGACGGGCTGCGTATAGGAATCGTCTTCGCCTTCCACCAGCGGCGGCGCTTCGATGAAGGGGACAACTTCGTCGAGCACCGCGAGGTCGCCCGTCGTCTTGACGTAGAAGCTCACGACGAAGGGTAGCCACAACAGATCGTCGGAGAAGCGCGTGCGCACGCCACGCCCCGTCGGCGGATGCCACCAGTGCTGCACGTCGCCCTCTTTGAACTGGCGCGAGGCGGCAAGCACGATCTGCGCGCGGGCGATTCCGGGTCGCGCATAGACGAGCGCACACACGTCCTGCAACTGGTCGCGGAAACCGTATGCGCCGCCCGACTGGTAGAACGCCGAGCGCGCCCACACGCGACAGGCGAGCGACTGATAGAGCAGCCAGCGATTGACGAGCGTGTCCATCGAAGCGTCGGGCGTTTTGATCTCAAGCGCGCCGAGCAATTCATCCCAGTAGGCGAGGACGCGCTCGAACGCCTCATTGACCGTCGCGAGTTGACGGTAGCGCGCGATTATCGTGCGCGCCTCTTCGCGGCTCGCCGCTTCGCCCAAAAGGATGACGATCTCGCGCGTCTCACCCGGCGCAAGCTCGATCTGCGCCTGCATCGCCGTGCACGGGTCGAGTCCCGCGCCCGCGCGCATCGAGAGACCCGCTTGACCGAGCGCCGAAGGTTGCGCGGGCGAGCCGTTGCGTCCCAAAAATTCTTTGCGGTCGCACGTCCACGTGCGCTCGCCCTCGCTCATCTCGACGAACGCGACGCGATCGGCAAACTCGTTGTTATAAGGGTTGCGCGCGAAGATGCTGCCGGTCGCGTCGTCAACCTCCGTGATGACGTAAGGGCTGGTGCGCTCGCGCGCCGTGCCGAGCACCAGCTCGTAGTAGCTCGTGACGGAGAGCAGACGCCGCTGCGCGGTGCGATTGCGCAGACGCAGCAGAGAGACTTTGACGCTCGCGTCGAGGGGGACGAACATCAGCAACTCTTGCGAGATGCCGTGGCTCGCGTGCTCGAAGACTGTGTAGCCCTGCCCGTGCCTGATGGTGTAGTCCTCGACCTCACGTATGGGGAGCGGCGTCGGCGTCCACACTTCGCCCGTCTCTTCGTCGCGCAGGTAGATCGCCTCGCCCGGCGGGTCTGACACCGCGTCGTTAAACCACGGCGTCAGACGGTTCTCGCGGCTGTTGACCGACCACGTGTAGCCACTCCCCGTCTCCGTCACCTGAAAGCCGAAATCTTTTTCGTTGGCGATGACGTTCGCCCAGGGCGCGGGCGTCCACTGCCCTTCGCGCAAGATCGTCACGTACTCGCGCCCGCCGTGGCTGAAACCGCCGAGCCCGTTGAAGAAGGAGAGATCGGGCAGGGGCGCGGGTTGTGCGGCGTAAGCGCGCGGGGCTAAGCGCGCGGCGAGCGGCGCGGGCAGCTCGCCCTCGATGGGACGGCGCACGAGTTGTTCTTCGAGCGAGCCGCGCTCTGTGACGATGACGACGCGCGCGGCGGCGTGCAGCAGTATGCGATCCGCTTCCGGCATCTGTTCGGCGATGCGCAGAAAGACGCCGCCGGGTTTGTCTTCCAGTGCGTGCGCGCTGCTCGAACGCACCAGCATCTGCAACTCGTCGTGGAGTTCTTGCACGTAGCTCTGCGGGTGGTCGTTCAAGATCACGAGATCGAAGACGAGACCTTTGAGGCGCAGGTACTCGTGCGCGCGCAGAAGCTGGCGCACGGTCTGCAAGTAATCCACTTCGTTGATGCGCACGAGTACGATGGGCACGTCGCCGCTGATGCCGTAAGCCCAGAGGCTCGACTGCGCCTTCGTGTTGAGCGCGAGCACGTGCGGGCGCGGGCGCAGAGAGGGATCGTTGTAGATGAGTCGCCCGGCGAGGCGCTGGAAGAGGTGAGCCTCTTCGGCGTCGATGTTGAGGTGGCGCATCTCGACCTGCGAGCGCGTCCAGGCGAGGCGCGCCTCACGCTCGAACGTACCCGCGTCGTGATACTTGTCCGCCAGCCTGCGCGCGTCTTCGTGCGTCTCAGCCACCGCCGTCGAAAAAGAGATGCGCGCCGTCTCGCCCGGCTCAATCCGCACGCACTGGCGAAGACTAAGAACGGGATCGAGCACCGCGCCGACGGTATTCGAGAGCGGGCGATCCTCCATCACCGCGACCGGCGCGCTCGCGTCGTGCCCGCGCCCGAGGAAGCGCGCGCGCGCCGTCTCATACTGCATCGCGCCGACCGTCTCGCCCTCCGTCGCGATAGTGTGGACAGCCCAGACGGGCTTGTCGGTCGCCGCGCGCGGTCGCCGCTTGGCGATGAGCGAGTTTTCGGGAGCGAAGAATTCCGTCTCGATGAAGAGGTCGCTGAAAGCCGGGTGCGCGGCGTCCGCCGCCGGAGGCGCGATGACCACCTCGGCGTAGCTCGTCACTTCTACCTCACGCGCACGCGTTGAATAGTTCGTGATCGAGATGCGCCGCATCTCGGCGTTGTCTTCCGGAGAGACGATGATCTCCGTGCGCGTCAGCAGACCCGCATCGCGCCGACGGATTTCAACCTTGTCCTCGGAGAAATTAACTTCGTAGGATTGCGGCTTGCGCCCCGTCGGTTGATAGCCGGCAGACCAGACCGCGCCGCTGCGCACGTCGCGCAGGTAGAAGAAGCTGCCCCACTGATCGCGCGTCACGTCTTCGCGCCAGCGCGTGACCGCCAGCGCGCCGGAGACGGAATAGCCGGAGCCCGCGGTCGTGACCATCACCGAGTATGTTCCGTTGGAGAGAAGCTGTGTGCGCGGCGTCGGCAGATCAGCCGTCTCGAAGGCGCGCGTGACGCGCCCTGTGAGCGTGCGCACGACGCGCCCCGACAAGACCTCTTCGGCGCGCGGGTGCGCCGCCGCCACGCCGCGTGGGATGCGTTCTTGCAACAGCAGCTCCGTCGCTTGCACGAGCGGCTCGGCGTGGAAACGTCGTTGCATCACGTCCGTATCGAGCAGGTTGTCGAGCGCGACGAGAATCATCCCCTGATGGTGCGACATGAAGGCGCGGATGAGGGCGCGCGTCTGATCCTTCGGCAGACGCTCCGGCGTGTAATCGACCGCCTCATAAAAACCGTAGCGCGCGAGCGCGCCTTCGCCCGCCAGCGCGCGCACGTTTTCCATCGCGGCGCGCGGCGCGATGAGCGACGCCAGCATGGTCGCGTAGGGCGCGACGACGAGGTCTTCGCTCAAGCCACGCTTCAAGCCCAGACCGGGCACGCCGAAGGGTCCGTATTGATAATTCAAATGGAGGTCGCGCGCGTTGTAGGCGGATTCGGAGATGCCCCACGGGACGCCGTGCTCTCTGCCGTAACTGATCTGCCGTGCGACGACGGTGCGATAAGTCTCGTCGAGCAGTGTCTCGTCGTAATCGCGCATGACGAGGAGCGGCATCAGGTACTCGAACATGGTCGCCGTCCAGGAGACGAGCGCGCGGCTATGATCGACGGAGGCGAGCTGTCGCCCCATGCGAAACCAGTGCTCCTGCGGCACGTCGCCCTTGGCGATGGCGACGAAACTCGCGAGCCGCGCTTCCGACGCGAGCAGGTCATAGTAAGAATCGTCGCACCGCCCCGCCGCCACCTGAAAGCCGATGGCGAAGACTTTCCGCTCCACGTCGAAGAGGAAGCGAAAGTCCATCTCCGCGACATACCGCTCGCACTGCTCAGCCAGCTTGATAGCCCTCGACAGCACGTCGCTTGCCGCGTGCGCCGCCTCTTCGATGGAGCTGGTTAAGACCTTCAGTCCGCCGAGCGCCGCGTCGCGGTCGGAGGCTTCCGGCGGCAAGGATCGCTCAAGGTCTGCTTTGAGCGCGGCGAGCCGTGTCAGCGCGGCGTCGCACACGTCTGGGATTTGCGAGAGGGTCGGGAGCAGATTGAGCGTGTCCGTCAGCTCCTGCCAGCGCGCGGACGATTCCGTCGAGCAGCGGCTGATGATGGGCGCGAGGTGCGAGATGAACGCCGTGCCCCAGGGCGCGAGCGTCTGCAAGTCGCGGCGCGCGGCGCGCGTCTGGTGTTGCAGCGCGCCGATCCAGAAACGCACTTCGTCGAATCTCTCGTCGCCGTGCTCGTGCGAGAGCGCGCCGACGATGTCGCCCATCTCGGCAGCGTGCCGCTCAAGCGCGTCAAAGAGCGCGTGCCACTTGTCGAGCGCGTCGGGCGACTCGGCGGAAAACAGTGCGGCGCATGATTCAACCTCTTCGCGCAGTTGTTTGATCGTGACGACTTCCGTGCGCTGGCGGATCACACCGAGCCGCACCACTTCATCGCGCAGCAAACGCACGGTGTCTAAGAGCCCCGCCGCCACGCGCGCGTCGAACAGAGGTCTCGACGGCAGAGAGACGAGCGATTGCTTAAGAGCGATCAGGTGTCCGGCGAGATTCCCGCTATCAACGGTCGAGACGTACTGCGGCGCGAGCGGCTCAAGCGTGCGCGTGTCGTACCAGTTCAGGAAGTGTCCGTGAAAGCGTTGGAGACGAGCGAGCGCGGCGAAAGTCAGCTCCACGCGCTCTGTGAGTTCGAGCGTGCCCGTGTAGCCGAAATCATGCGCGGCGACGGTCGAGAGCAGGAGCAAGCCGATGTTGGTCGGCGACGTGCGATGCGCGATTGCCGGCTGCGGGTCTTCCTGATAGTTGTCGGGCGGCAGCCAGTTGTCGTCCGCGCCGACGAAGGTTTCAAAGAAGCGCCACGTGCGCCGCGCGATGAGCCGCGCCTCCTCCTCTTCGCGCAGTGTGAGCCGCTCGCGCGCGCGCCGGACGCGACGGCTGACCAGATAGGCAACGAGCGGCGCGAGAACCCATGCGACGACGAAGGGCGCGGCGACGACAGCCGCGCGCGGGCGATGCCACAGGATAAGCGCCGTCGCCTCGACCGCGAGCAGCTCGGCGGGCAACATGAAGCGCAGGAAGGCGCGTAAGTCGTGCGCGCTGCCACGCTCGACCTGTGCGGCTGTCACCCATTCGAGCAGGCGTCTGTGTGAAATGAATTTGCGATAGAGCGTGCGCGACACGGCGTCGAACTTCAGATACGCCTGATGCGCGAGGCAGGTGATGGCTAACAAGACCTGCGCCGTGTTCTTGCCCGCGTCGCCCCACACGCTCCAGACGTGGCTCGTCCAGGGGATGCCGCGCGGGTGCGTCAACATGTTCGTCGTCAGATGCGCGTAGACGGGGAACGCGAGCACGAGCAGGATGAAGAGCGTCCACCAGACAGGCGCGCCGGGGACGACTGTCCAGACGCCGATGAGCCACAGGAAGATGGTCGGGGCGACGAGGCTGCGTCGCAGGTTGTCTAAAATTTTCCAGCGCGAGATGAGCGGCAAGCGGTTGCGTGAGCTTCGCCCTTGCGCATCGGGCACGGAGGGAAAGAGCCAGCGCGCGATCTGCCAGTCGCCGCGCACCCAACGGTGCTGGCGTTGCGCGTAAGAGTCGTAATAGGTCGGGAAGTCGTCGAGCAGCTCGATGTCCGAGACGAGCCCGCAGCGCGCGTAGAGTCCCTCGAAGAGATCGTGACTCAGGAGAGTATTTTCCGGCACGCGCCCTTCGAGCGCCGCCTCGAAAGCATCAACGTCGTAAAGCCCCTTGCCGGTGAAACTGCCTTCGCCGAAGAGGTCTTGATAGAGATCGGAGGAGGCGGTCGTGTACGGATCGACGCCCGT
>JAVXVR010000550.1:0-3409 GCA_032230165.1 Acidobacteriota bacterium
CCACATATGCTCAACAAGCGAAAGATGACATGATAACTTTGATAGCGCACATTATCACTTCGACCGAGTAATGATCGTTGGCTTAATCTCTTAGTGAACAAAGAAGGGCAAGTGAAACCATGAGCACACAGATCACCATGCACGAGGCACGAACCGCCCTCAATCGTGATGACGAACTCAGGCAGTGGGCGGAGCAGTGGCTCAAGAGTAAAGACCGGGTCGCGCAGTCTGCGATGAGCGACACTGAATTTGAGCAGCACTGGCGCTACGTCAAATCTGAGCGGATGCACGAGGGCGCGGTTGAAGCAGTCGCTGCGTATAGACAGCGCAACGAGGAACATTGACACGTTTGCGTCCCGCCTTTGAGAGCTTCGGCTATCGCCCCGGCTGTTCCAGCGTGTCGTAGAGAGGTTGTGCGGGACGCAACTGCGCGCCCTCGTTCGAGACGGTGATGGCGAGGATGCGCACGTGGTCGTTATCCGGCAGCGTCAGCGTGCGGGCGTTCGCTGGTAGATCAATCGCGTAAGCGAAGAGGTAAGAATAGGAGTACGGCTCTTTGTTGCCGTCTGCCGTGTGGCGGTGCGAGGCGAACCAAGCCACGGGCGCGCGCTTGATGAAGCCCGGCGTCAAGCCCGTGAACTCTAAGACGGTGCGCGTGCGCGGCGGAGTGCCCGGCAGAGGGGTCGGCGCGCCGGGTCGCACGGGGATCGGCTCCTGCTTTCTATTCCACGTGCGGTCGTCCCACTGCCCGATGAAGCCGCCCCAATTCTGAATCACCAGCTCGACGGGTTCGTCGCCCACGCGAAACGTTGCACGCTCGTCGCCCTCAGCCGAAGCCGCCAGCACATACAGTCGTGTGAACTTGCCAGACGGTAGTTGAATCGTCTGACCGCGCGGGACAAGCGCGTCGGGACGACCATCGCCCGCAGGCGCGAGACTGAAACGGACTCCGCCGTAACTGATCTCTCCAGGCAACATCTCCGCGGGCAGACTTCGACCGGCAGCGTCAAAGCTCGAAGACGACTTCGTGCCGCCCGTGCTCGCGACGGATTGATCGTAGGACAACGCGACGGCGCGCGATTGCGTTTGAGCCAGCTTCATGCGCGGCGCGGCGAGTTTCAAGGCGAAGGTGCGCGGCTGATAGGGACTGAAGCTCGTCACCAGCTCACCCTTCGACACATCCGCTTTGCCCACGGGCTGCTCCTGACCATTGACCTCGCGTGCCGCGACGACAGGCGCGACGAAGGAGACGTGAACATTACGCGCAGGCTTGCCGTCCAGCTCAACTAAACGGACGATCACCTCTTCGCTCTCCTCGGCACGCTTCAACGCCAGCACGCGCACGCGGCTGTTGCTGACATTGAGTAAAGAAAAGTTTTTGCCGAGCGCGCCCGCGTGCTTCGGGCTTTCGAACGCGATGAGCGGTTGATTGAGTCGCTGCGCCTGCCAGTCGGTCTGCCCCGCGCGCCAGTCGCCCGCGTGGCTGGCAAGCCCGTAAGTAAACTCGTGATGACCCCAATCCTGCGTCGTCTGATCGCTGTAGGCGCGCCCGTTGCCTTCGCCTAAGCCCGGTGTATAGAGCAAGGTGAGTCGCAGCGTGTTGTCGTCGGGCTTGTCCGAAGCGTTCTTGCAATCGGAGAGCACGGTCACGCCGTATGCGCCGCTGCGGTCTGTGAGATCGAACCACTGGTGCGAGGGCACTTCAAACTTCCGCTCGTCGTCGTTGCCGCGCTCGACCGTGCCGATGTCCCAGTTGTACGTCGCCTGTGGGTTCGCGGCGGTCAGCGGGAATGTCGCCTTGAGCGCGGCGGCGCTCGTCTTCCAGTCGATGACGTTGCCGAACTCGACGCGGTTTCCGGCATCGCCTGCCGACAGCCGGATCGTCTGCACGAACTTCGAGCCTTCCGCCTCGCGCTCGACCTCGACGGCGACGCGCACCGCGCCGCTCTCAACCACACGAATCCTCGGCACACCGCCAACGTAATTGCGTGGTGGCTTGCGCTGATCCTCCCAGTCCATGTTCCACGCGGGCCAGTCGTGCGGCTTCTCCGTTTGCAACGCGAGACGAATCGGCGCGGAGAGTAATTCCTTGTTGATGCTTTTGTCGTAGATGCTCGACACGTCGCCATTCTGATCAACTTTGATCTGGTAGCGCGCGTTTTCGAGCCACGCCGACGACTCCGAGTGCGAGACCTTGAGCGTGGGGCTAATGGCGGACTGTTCTGACGGCTGCACGTCGTAAACCGCGTATCCGACCGAAGGGACTTTGGCGAGGAACAATATCTTCAACCCCTCCTCATCGCCGTCCAGAACCTGCGCGGGCACTTCCCTGCCGTCCGGCGCAACTACGCGCACGTGACTTGGCGCGCCTTCGGGGAATGAGACGCTCGCTTCGACCACGTCCTCGCGCGCGATGTTCAGAGGGTTATAGACGACGATTGCCGCGCCCTTGCCTTGCGTGTTCAGCCCCGTTGCGATTGATTCCGTCGCGCTCGTCAGCACGCCCGCGAATTGATTCATGGCGATCACATCATCGTTCCAAGAGAACTCGAATGCCTTCGGCGTCGCCGTCCCCGGCAGTATGTCGTGGAACTGCCCGCCCATGACGAGCGTCCACGCTTTATTCAGACGCTCAAGTGGGTAAGCGTGACCGCCCAGCCAAGCGGCGGCGACCGAGGCGCGCTCGGCGGCGTCAGCCAGCAACTCGTTCTTGCGATTCCAACGCTTCTGGTAAGTCTCTGAAGAGATCGAACCGGCGGAGTGATTCGTCAACAACAGATCGCCCTTGTAGCGCGGCAAGCGCGCCAACTGTTCGGGCTTGATGTCGAGGAACATCCGCTCGGAGGTGGCGGAGACGACGTGGAGTGGCCCATCGCCGACTTGGACGGGCGCGCTCGCTGTCGGCGCTTGCGGCGGCGGCTGACCGGGCGTCTGCGGCGCGGGGACGACCGCCGTGCCCTTCGTCACAATCGCCTCCAACAACTTCACGGACTCTTCGCGCGGCGAGCCGCCCGTGTCGCCTGTGCCGTAGTAGTGATAGTCTGTGAAGAGTCCGCTCTTCTCGCCGTTCAACTGAACACGCTGCGACCAGGTCTTGCTGAGGTCTTCGCGCACGTTGCCGCTGTAGCTTCCCGGATTGAACGCGGCGACGACGCCACGCCCGTCCGTCCCTTCCCAGAAGCCGACGTTGAAGGGGATGCCGACCGGCGTGTTCTCCAACGACCCGGCTCCACCGACGGGAGCGGCAGAGCCCCACGTCAGCTTCTGCGTGGAGAAGCCTCTGAGCCCCATGTGCGCGAGGATACTCGGCAACGACGCAGGGAAGCCGAAGCAGTCGGGCAGCATGTACTCCGCGCTCGTCCGCCCGAACTCGCGGCGGAAGAACTGCGTGCCGTAGAGAATCTGCCGG
>JAVXVR010000590.1:0-3450 GCA_032230165.1 Acidobacteriota bacterium
CGCGACACCGTCGTTGAGCGCGGCGGCGTGTTGGAGACGTATGCGAATATGCGCGCCACGGATTTCCTGCGCGAACACTTCCGCGCGCGCAAGCTCGCCTCGCGCGAAAACCTTGCGCCGTTCGCGGGCGGCGCGGTCGGCTTCCTCGCCTACGAAGCCGTGCGCTGGTTCGAGCCCGCCCTCGACGATGCAGCCGCACCCGGCGCGAGTGCCGCCGTCGAAGACGATGCCATCTTCATGCTCTTTCGCACCGCGCTCGCCTTCGACCGCGTGCGCCAGCAGATCGAGATCACCTCGGTCGTGTTGACGGACGAAGCGGGCGGCGACCGCGCACGTCTGCGCTCTCTCTACGACGAAGCGGTGCGCGAGACCGAACGGATCGAAACGGCGCTGCTCGGCGATGTCGTCCCGCCGCCGCGCGGCGTTGCCCGCGCAACGCGCGACCATGCGCACTCGTCGAGCGTGAATGACGACGCGCGTCCGCGTTTCGTCTCGAACTGGAAAAGGACAGACTTCGAGCGCGCGGTTGGTAAAATTAAAGAGCACATCCTCGCGGGCGACTGTTATCAGGTGGTCATCTCGCAACGCTTCGCGGCTGAAGTGGCGGCGACCCCGCTCGAAATCTACCGCGCTTTGCGCGCGGTGAACCCTTCGCCTTACATGTTCTTCCTCAGGCTCGGCGAGCGTTCGATAGTCGGCGCGTCGCCCGAAATGCTGGTGCGTTGTCGCGGGCGCGATCTCGAATATCGCCCCATCGCGGGGACGCGCGCGCGCGGCGCAAACGCGGACGAAGACGCGCGACTCGCCGCCGAGATGCGCGCCGACGAGAAAGAGGTGGCGGAACATTTGATGCTCGTCGATCTCGGTCGCAACGATCTGGGTCGCGTCGCGGAGTTCGGCTCCGTTCGCGTCGCAGACTTGATGTCGGTCGAGCGTTACTCGCACGTGCAGCATCTCGTGACGGCTCTCTCGGCGCGTCTGCGCGAAGGCGCGGACTGTTTCGACGCGCTCGCCGCATGCTTCCCGGCGGGCACGGTGACGGGCGCGCCGAAGGTGCGCGCCATGCAGATCATACGCGCGCTTGAGCCTGCGCCGCGCGGCGTCTATGCGGGCTCCGTGCTCTATCTCGACTACGCAGGCAATCTCGATTCGTGCATCTCGATTCGCACGCTCGTCACGCGAGGCGGGCGCGCGGAGATTCAAGCCGGGGCGGGCATCGTCGCCGACTCCGACCCGGCGAGCGAATATGAAGAGTGCGTCAACAAGGCACGTGCCCTCGTGCGCGCCGTCGAACTGGCTGAACGCGGGCTGTGAAGTTGAGCAAGCGCTCAGCATTCAGCATTCAGCATTCAGCCGTGCAGAGGCGCTAATCGTCGTTTCGTATTCGAGAAAAATAAAAGGCTCTGCCATTGCCAACTGCTGATCGCTGATCGCTAGACGCGCGCCGCTCATCATGTATGGCTGATGGCTGACGGCTGAGTGCTCAAAAAATGATCTTCGTCCTCGATAATTACGACTCTTTCACGTACAACCTCGTGCAGTATCTCGGCGAGATGGGCGCGGAGGTGGTCGTGCGTCGCAACGATGAAGTAACGGTCGAAGAGATCGAGCGAGAGTTTCGCCCCGCGAAGATTGTGATCTCGCCGGGACCGGGCACGCCCGACGAGGCGGGCGTGACGCTCGCGGTCGTCGAGCGCTTCAAGGGTCGCGTGCCGCTCTTAGGCGTCTGCCTCGGTCATCAGGCAATCGGTCAAGCCTTCGGCGGGCGGGTCGTGCGCGCGCCCGCGCCCGTCCACGGCAAGCCCACCGAGATCGAGCACGACGGACGCACGCTCTTCCGTGGACTCTCGCCGCGTTTTCAGGCAGGGCGTTATCATTCGCTCGTCGTCGAGCGCGCGAGCCTCCCCGCGTGTCTTGAAATTTCGGCGACGACGCCGGACGGTCTTGTCATGGGCTTGCGCCACCGCGAGTTTGCCGTCGAGGGCGTGCAGTTTCACCCGGAGTCGATCATCACGCCGGAGGGGAAGCGGCTGCTTGAGAACTTTTTGAATGGGTGACGAACCGATCCCCCCAAGCAACTCGCCGGCATATTGTTTCTTATGACACGGCGCGACTCACGCCCGCTTCAAATAATCGCAACGAGTGTCGTCTCTCAAACGCGCGTGTCGCGCGATCAGTTTCTGCTCTGATCGCGCATCAGTTGGGCGATCCGCCGGCTCGTGTCGTCAAGCTGCCATGCCCCCACGGAGAACGTCGCATCGATCTCGCGTCGCGCGTCGCGCGTCTTCCCGCGCTGGAAGAGGATGAAGCCGAAGACGAAATGCGCATAAGCGCTCGACGGTCGTAGCGAGACGGCGTTCTGCGCGTAGGCGGAGGCTTCTTTGATCTCGCCGAGCTGGATGAGGGCGAGCGCGCGCGCCGCGAGTGCCTGCGCGAAGGTGGGATTCGAGGCGATGAATGTGTCGAGGTCTTGCGCGACGGTTTTGAGGTAAGTGTGCTTGCGATTCGTATCCGCCTCGTGCGCGATGCGGTCGAGCATGATGCGCGCGTGGGCGTAGCGCGGCAGCGACCATGTGGGGTTTTGACTCCTTGCTTGAAAGAAGAGTCGCTCCGCCGCATCGGCGTCGCCACGGCGAAAATAACACCAGCCCATGTCGTAGAGAACGAGGTCGTACTGCCGCGTCGTCGCCGCGTTGACGCGCACCAGTGCGTCCCGCTCTGCCTGTCGGAGGCTGAAATTTTCGTTAGGCGAGGTCGTCTGCTCGGCGCGTGCTTCCAAATTCTTCGCCGCCCAATAATCGGCAAGCCCCGCGAGCAGCGCGTCGCCCGCGCGCCACACCGAGGCATCGCGGAAGAAGCGTTGCAGCGAGTCGGCTTCGTCGGCGGAGACGAAGAGACCATCGGGCTCTGTGTGCTGGAGCGCGTCCTGAGAGCGGCGCTGGAGCTGTTGCAGCATGGCGTCGAGTGCGGGTGAGAGCGCGGGGTGACGCGGGTTGGAGAGCGCACTCTGGCGGTAGGCGTTAAAGGCGCGCGTGAGATCGGAGACGGCGAGCGCTCGATTGATCTCGCGCACGCCCGCGACGATGGGATCGGGCAAGAGCGTGACGTAGAGCGTCGTATTGTCGGCGAGGTTAATGGTCTGATCGTTCGTGATGTACTCGTCGAGCGCGACACTCAGCTTGTGCGAGCCGGGGGCGAGGCGCGAAAGCGTCAACTGCCCGTCTGCCGCCGTGCGCACGGCGGGTCGTCCATCTATGGAGACAAGCGCCGCGGGCGGCGTGGTCTTAACTTTCAGCTCGAAGAGGCGCGGCAGAAGGCTCAGCACAACGGCGGACGCGCGCGGCGTGGTGACGACTTGCTGCGCGGGGAAGTAGCCCGTCTGCTCGGCGCGGATCGTGTAGGCGATGCCGGGTCGCAGTGCCACTGTTAGCCGCCCGCCCGCGTCAGTCT
>JAVXVR010000634.1:0-6489 GCA_032230165.1 Acidobacteriota bacterium
TCTTTCGCTGCCACGTTTCTTCTCCTTAAAGACTGTCCGTTGTTCTTTGTCCGTTGTCAGTTGCTAATTCCGTCTTTGGTCACCTTACGCGTTAATCAAAAGCAATCAACAACTGACGACTGACCACGGACAACTGACAAAGCTTTTATTCCGCTGCCGCCTGTGCCTCGCCGTTCGCGCGACCAACTTGAACGCGCGCGGGTCGCAGCAGTTGCTTGCCGATGCGGTAGCCGCGACTGTATTCGGCTGTGACCTCGCCCGCACGCTCCGGCTCAACCTCCGTCGTGTCCACAGCCTCGTGCAGTTCGGGATCGAACTGCTCGCCGACCGAGGCGACCGGCTCGACGCCAGCGTTCGTGAGTGCGTTCTCGAAGCCGCTCACGGTGCCGCGCAAGCCGTCGAGGAGAGAGTCAACCGCGCCGCCCGCTTCCGCCGCTTCAATCGCGCGACGCAGGTTGTCAACGACGGGCAGGAGCGAGGCGATGAAGTTCGCCTTCTCGCGCGTCAATTTATCATCAGCCGCGCGGTTCAGACGCTGGCGCGTCTCGTCCGTCTCGCGCTGGAGTTGTGCGCGCACCTGCTCGAAGCGCGCCTGCACGTCCGCAGCCTTCTGCTCCGCCGCGCGCGTGCGCGCCTCAAGCTCTTCGACCAGCTTCGGTTTCAGGCTCGGCGCTTCCGCCGCGTCCTCGCGCACGCTAACGCCCTCCGCCGAATCGTCGAGCATGATGCGCCGCCTGTCCGTCACCCTCACGCCCTCTTCGCGCTGCTCCGCGCCCTCGCGCTTTTCTTCGCTGCCACGTCCATCTTGCATACCGCGCTTAAACCTTCTCATCCCGGAAAGATAGCAAACTTAGGTGACAAGTGACGAGTGACGAGTGACAAGCAAGACAAACGAGAAAGGCTTTGCTTGTCACCTGTCACGGTTTACCTGTCACTTAATCTCAATCTTGATCCGACCGGCTGTCTCCGGCGCGCGCTTCGGCAGACGCAGGCGCAGCACGCCGTCCTTGTACTCGTCGGCGATCCGCGTCTGATCGACGGTCGAAGGGAGGGGTCCGAACTTGGCGATGAAGCGACCCGACGGGCGTGTGCTCCGGCGTTTGCGCGCGCCCTCCTCTTCAGCGCGCTCGCCGCGTACGACGACGCGGTTGTCGCTCATGCTCACGTCGAGCGCGTCGTGAGAGATACCCGGCAGGTCGAGCAGGATGACGAACTCGTCCTCGCGCTCGACAACGTCCGAAGCCGGAGTCCAGTCGGCGCGCTCAAGCTCGCCCGCCTGCTCTTCCGTTTCGCGCCCGCGCCCTGTCGCGGCTTCGTCGTAGAGGCGACCCATGCGCTCCGCGTAGTCGCGCCAGTCGCGCCAGTCGTTCCAGCTGTGCGCCATCTTCTTTCCTCCGGTCTGACTAAACTTAGAAGGGTCAATCACAACGACGCCGCGCGGCGCGCACCCGTGTCTCCTGGTTTTCATCCCTCATCCCTCATGCTTGAAATTTTACGCTGCCGCCGCCGCCGTGTCGGTCGTGAACTTCATCTCGTCGCCCTCCGCCGAAACGCGCACGGTCTGACCGGGCAGAATTTCGCCGCGCAACAACTTAACGGCGAGCGGGTTCTGAATGAGCGTCTGGATGGCGCGCTTCAACGGGCGCGCGCCGAACATCGGATCGTAGCCCTCGCGCGCGACAAGCTGACGCGCCGAATCTTCCAACACGAGCGCGATCTGTCGCTCGGCGAGCATCCGTCGCAGCCGCTCAAGCTGCACATCTATGATCTCGCCGATCTGCTCGCGCGTGAGCTGTTTGAAGATCACGATGTCGTCCACGCGGTTCAAAAACTCCGGCTTGAAGTGCTCGCGCAAGACTTGCGTCACAGCCTCGCGCATCTGCTTGTCGTCGTCGCCCACAGACTGAATCTCACGGCTCCCAAGATTTGAAGTCATGATCAGAACCGTGTTCTTGAAATCCACGGTGCGCCCCTTCGAGTCTGTGAGTCGTCCGTCGTCGAGGATTTGCAGGAGCACGTTGAACACATCGGGGTGCGCCTTCTCGATCTCGTCGAAGAGAACGACCGAGTACGGGCGGCGGCGCACGGCTTCGGTCAACTGCCCGCCCTCCTCGTAGCCGACGTAGCCCGGCGGCGCGCCGATCATGCGCGCCACGGCGTGCTTCTCCATGTACTCCGACATATCGAGACGAATCATGGCTCGCTCGTCGTCGAACAGAAACTCCGCGAGCGCGCGTGCCGTCTCGGTTTTGCCGACGCCCGTCGGACCTAAGAAGATGAACGAGCCGACGGGTCGGTTCGGGTCTTGGAGTCCGGCGCGTGCGCGGCGTACGGCGTTGGAGACAGCCGTCAGAGCCTCTTGCTGACCGATGACGCGCTTTTGTAGGCGCTCCTCCATCGAGACGAGCTTCTGCATCTCGCCTTCGAGCATCTTCGAGACGGGGATGCCCGTCCATTTGGCGACGACGAGCGCGACATCTTCTTCATCAACCTCCTCTTTGAGGAAGACGCCTTCCTTCTGCAACTCGGCGAGCTTCGCCTGATCCGCGTCGAGTTTCTTTTGCAGCTCGACGACACGACCGTAGCGAATCTCCGCGACTTTGCCGTAGTCGCCCGCGCGCTCGTACTGCTCGGCTTGAACCTTGAGCTGCTGAATCTCCTCTTTCGCCTTGCGGATGCCCTCGATAATGTCCTTCTCCGAGCGCCACTTCGCCTTCATCCCTGAGGCGCGCTCGCGCAAGTCCTCGATCTTGACCTCGATCTCTTTAAGGCGCGACTTCGAACGCTCATCCGTCTCGCGCGCCAGAGCCTGCTTCTCGATTTCAAGCTGCGTGATCTCGCGCTCCAACTCGTCGATCTCGACGGGCAAGCTATCGATCTCAATGCGCAAACGCGAAGCGGCTTCGTCGATCAGGTCAATCGCCTTGTCGGGCAGGAAGCGATCCGTGATGTAGCGATTCGAGAGAGTCGCGGCGGCGACGATGGCAGAGTCTTTGATACGCACGCCGTGGTGTGTCTCGTAACGATCCCTCAGCCCACGCAGGATCGCGATGGTGTCTTCGACCGTGGGCTCGCCGACGTAAACCTGCTGGAAGCGACGCTCAAGGGCAGCGTCCTTCTCGATATATTTTTTGTACTCGTTTAAGGTCGTCGCGCCGACGCAGCGCAGCTCGCCGCGCGCGAGCGCGGGCTTCAACATGTTCGAGGCGTCAATCGCGCCTTCGGCTGCGCCCGCGCCGACGAGCGTGTGCAACTCGTCAATGAAGAGGACGATCTGACCTTTGGCGTTCTCGATCTCTTTGAGGACGGATTTGAGTCTGTCCTCGAACTCGCCGCGATACTTCGCGCCCGCGAGCATCGAGCCGAGGTCGAGCCCGACGAGCCGCTTGTTCTTCAGTGTTTCGGGCACGTCGCCGGAGACGATGCGCTGCGCTAAGCCTTCGACGATTGCCGTCTTGCCGACGCCGGGCTCGCCGATGAGCACCGGATTATTTTTCGTGCGGCGCGAGAGGACTTGTATGCAGCGTCGTATCTCGTCGTCGCGACCGATGACGGGATCGAGTTTGCCTGCGCGCGCGAGATCGGTCAGGTCTTTGGCATACTTCGAGAGCGCCTGATAGTTTGCCTCGGCGTTCTGGTCGGTGATGCGTGTGCCGCCGCGCATCTCTGTGACGACTTTCGAGAGGTCTTCGCGGTTGACGCCGTGCTGCCGAAGGATGCGACCCGCCGCGCCGTCCTTCTCGTCCGTGATGGAGAGGAGCAGATGCTCGGTCGAGATGTACTCGTCCTGCATCGACTCGGCTTGCTTCTGTGCCGCCGTGAAGAGTTGCGTCGTGCGCGGTGAAAAATATTGCTGCCCGCCCTGCACTTTAGGCTGGCGCGCGATCTCAGCCTGTAGGTCGTTTAAGACGACCGGCAGGTTCACGCCGAGCTTGCCGAGCAGAGGGCGCACGATGCCTTCGGGCTGTTCGAGGAGCGCAAGCAGCAAGTGCTCCGGCTCGACCTGTTGGTGCTGGTTGCGCTCGGCGATCTCGATAGCCGACTGGACGGCTTCCTGCCCGCGCAGTGTGAAACGATCTAAACGCATGACAAAACCTTATTGAGGTTAGAGGTCAGAGACTAGAGGTCAGTCAAGCAGTTCTTACTAACCTCTGATCTCTAACCTCTAACCTCTAATGATTAACGACCCGCCGTGGCTTCCTTCTTGTTCGCCGTGCCGGGCTCTTGAGCCTTCGCCTCGATGGTCTTGGGCGCGGAGCCCTGCGCGCCCTCGCCCGCGACCTCGATGCGGCGCGCCTTCACCTCTTCACGCTTGTGGAGCGTGACGCGCAGCACGCCGTTCTTGTACTCGGCGTTCGCATTCTCCGAAGAGACGGTCTGCGGCAGTGTGAAGGAGCGCGTAAACGATCCGTAGGCGCGCTCGACGCGGTGGTAATTGTCCGCCTCGTCCTTCTTCTCGAAGCGTCGCTCGCCGCGAAGCGTGAGCACGTTGTTCTCAATCGTCAACTCGAAGTCCTCGCGGTTCATGCCGGGAAGTTCGGCTTCGAGGACGATAGAGTCCTTATTCTCGAAGATGTCCACGCTCGGCATCCAAGCCCCGCGCGACAGACCTTCGTCGTCGAAGCCGCGCCCGAGACTCGTGGAGAACAGGCGGTTGACCTCGTCCTGCAAACTACGCAAATCGCGGAATGGATCGTAACGGGTGATGGACATGGCTCTGCTTCCTCCTAGCAAAAATCTGTATCTACGGAATTGCTCGCGCAGCCCTCCAACGGGAAGAATTATTAAGGTCGGCTGGCTGCTGAGCGTGCGAGAATAATAATATCTGAGTGAATCATTGTCAAGCAGTGCGCGCGGAAATTCTTATCCCCGATTTTGGCGGGAAAAGTGGCTCTGCATGGGCAAATTCAGTCCAACCCGAAGAACCGTCTAATCGAAGTGATGAGGCGCACGGGCTCGTCTCCGAGGCTCTGGCGCGCGGCGGTGGCGGTCAGCCCTGCGCGCCGCTCTTCGATGGTGTGGCTGAGGGATTCGACCAGATCGGGGTTGGTGTCGAAGAGGAGCTTCATCGCGCGATGACCGATTTCGAGGACTTCTGTCTCTTCGATGGCGACGACGCTGGCGGTGCGCGGCTCGCCCGTGAAGAGCGCCATCTCGCCGAAGAAGTCGCCCTCGGCGAGCGCGGCGACGGTGCGCGACTTCCCGTTGTGCGAGATGCGCACCTCGACGCTGCCGCGATGGACGACGAACATCGAGTCGCCCGAATCATTCGCGCGGATGATGATTTCTCCAGAGGCGTAAGTGCGTCCCTCTGAAGCGGCGGCGAGGCGCGAGAGTTCTTCCGGCGTGAGCGGGGCGAAGATGTCCACCGCCGAGAGCCGCTCGGTCACGCGGTCGATGGGCGTGGCAGGTCTGCCGCCGTCGCGCGCGGGGCGTTGGACGAAGAGTGTCTGCGTCGGGTAGGCGAAACTGAGCCCCGCGCGGCGGAAGGCGTACCAGATGAGCTGGCGGATGAGCGCGTCCGAGTCGTGCTGCTTCGTGTAGTCAACGAGCCAGTACTTAACTTCGTAATCAATGGCGAAGTCACCGAGGTTGCGTATGCGTACCACCGGCGTGATCTTCTGCGAGACGTTGTCCGCCTCGCGCACGGCTTCGCGGACGACATGGATGACCTTGGCGGGCGAGTCGGTATAGACGGCGTTGAAGAAGACGGTGCGCGCGTTTAGATTGTCGCGCGGCGCGACCTCGATGGACTCTTTGGCAAGGACGCTGTTCGAGACCTGCACGACGTGGTTGCTGAATGTCCTGACTTTCACCGCGCGCCACGTCACGCTCTCGACCACGCCCGTCCACGCGGCGACCGAGATCACGTCGCCGACCTCGAAAGGCTTGTCGGCTTGCAGCGAGACTCCAGCGAAGAGGTTGCCGAGCGTGTCTTGCAGCGCGAGACCGACGATGATGCCGAGGAGTGCCGAGCCCGAAAGCAGCGCGCCGAGCGAGAGAGTCGGGAACGTGATCTTGAGGATGAGCGCGGTCAGCACCACGTAGGCGACGAGGGCGAAGATGTCGCGGACGAAGCGCGGGGCTTCGCGGCGTTTGCGCGCGCGGAAAACAACGTCGAAGAAGAACGCGCCAGCAAGGCGGACGACGAGGAGCATGGCGCTCAGCGCGATGCCGATCTTGACGAATGTCTCACTCCACTCGTAGATCGTGCGACCTCGCCAGTAGTCGTTTACTTGCGCATTGGAGAGCCCGCTCAGTTCATACCCAGCGAGCGTCGGCGGCGCGAATGACGGCAGGAAATGGAGCACAAGCCCCAACAGCGCGAGCGCGATGAGCGGGAAGATGAATTGTCCTGTGAAACGCTTGCGAGCCATAAGAAGCGAGCGAGAGTCGAACGAGTCCGCGCAAGAAGGCGAGACTTAAAAACGATTGTCGTCACCAACCTTGCGTTGTCAGTCCCTACGATTGACGATTCACGATTTACGA
>JAVXVR010000022.1:0-13155 GCA_032230165.1 Acidobacteriota bacterium
TCTCGCCTGCCACTCCATCGGGGAGGGCGAGCAGAAGTTCGGCGGCGAGTTCGCGGCGAACCTGACGAAGGTCGGGCAGAAAGCGAACTACGACTATATCGTCCGCTGGGTGCACAACCCGCGCGAGCGCTGGGCGCCCTACTGCCCGAAGGAGAAGCGCGACCTGACGCCGGAGGACTACGCGAAGAACGGCAAGCCCTTCGTCTTCGACACAACGAAGCACACGCGCTGCCCGAACGACGGCGCGGAGCTACAGGTGCAGAACATGACGGTGATGCCGAACTTCCGCCTCTCCGATCAGGATGCGCGCGACATCGCCACCTATCTCGTCTCGCTCTCGTCGTCGGCGCAGTATCCGGATGCGTCCTACATGGACGACCCGCGCCTCGCCGACCGGGGCAAGACGCTCATCAAGCAGTACGGCTGCGCCGGCTGTCACGAGATACGCGGCTTCGAGGACGAGCAGCGCATCGGCAAGGAGTTGACCGCCGAGGGCGCGACGCCCATCGAGCGTCTAGACTTCGCGCTCCTCACCGCCTCTGCCGAGAAGGGAATTGATCCCTTCACCAACAAGCGTATGCCCGCGAGCGGCGACCGGAAAGACTGGTACGATCGCAAGGGTTTCTTCGAGCACAAGATCGAAGAGCCGGGCATCTACGACAAGGGCAAAGAGAAGGACTGGCGCGATCACTTACGCATGCCCAAGCCCTACATCAACATGGGCAACGACAACAGCGATCATGCGGAGCTTGATGCGATCACGACCTTCCTTTTGGGAAGCGTCGGAGGCGAAGGCGCGAACGTCCCCGCGTCGTTCTTCTACAACGCGACCGATCAGCGCAAGGACATACAGGACGGCTGGTGGGTGGTTAAGAAGTACAACTGCATGGGCTGTCATAACGTGCAGGTCGGGCAGAAGTCCGTGCTCTCGACCTTGAGCTTCTACCAGACGCCGGACGGCAAGGAACAACTCCCGCCCGCGCTCACGACCGAGGGCGCGCGCGTTGACCCTGAATGGCTACTGCGCTTCCTGACCGATCCTTCCCTGAGCGGCATCTCCGATCAAGACTTGAACGCGGCGGGCGGCGCGGCGCTACGCAACCTCGCGAACCCTTCGAGTGCCGGCGCGTCGAACCCGCACGCGGCGCAGACGCCCGCGCCGACACAGAGCGGCGCACAGACGTCGCCAGCACAGGGCAGCGCACAACCATCGCAGCCCGCCGCGCAGTCGAGCCCGCAGCAGAGGGCGCAGGCGAATGGTGCGCACTACAAGCCGCAGCCCGGCGCGAACCATAACGGCGTGCGCATCTACCTGCACGCGCGTATGCCCACGTTCACCTTCTCGCCGAACGAGCTGCGCACGCTCGTGCGCTTCTTCATGGCGGTCTCGTCGCAATCAGAGCCCTACATCAAGCCGCAGATCGCGCCACTCACAGATGACGAACGCAATCTGGCGCGCGCCCTGTTCACTTCGCAGCAGGCTCCGTGTCTGAAATGTCACCTAACGGGCAACGCCGCGCACGACGCGAACGCGACCGCGCCGAACTTCCTGCAAGCGAGCACGCGACTCAAGCCCGGCTGGACGTTCCGTTGGCTGCTCGATCCGCAGAAGGTCATACCGGGCACGGCGATGCCTTCGGAGTTGTTCAAGAAGGACGGCGAGCGCTGGGTCTTCAACGGGCAGATTCCGGGGCTCGACGCATATCACGGCGATCACGCAGACCTGCTCGTGCGCTACATCCTGCAACTGACGCCGCAGGAGCAGGCGCGACTCGCCGCCGGTGCGCCCGGCGCGACCGCGGGGCGCACCCCGACGGGCGGCAGCAACACAACGCCCGCGCCCGCCTCGACTTCCGGCACACACCACGGCGTGAGTGTGCGCGCCTTGCGGCGCGAAAAGTACAAGACGCAAGCGCGACTTTCGCACGCGCCTGTGCGCGTCGTGTCTCGTGCCGCAGGCGTGCGCGAGTCAGTTATTCTTTCGCGTAACGGTTATAACGGCGTCGCGACAGGTGTGCACGGACGCCTCTAAGGTTCGATCATCATCCGAGGAGAAATCATCATGCCATCCTTAAAAGCGCGCCGCTTGCTCGCGCTGCTCATCACGCTCGCGCTCCTCTCGCTTTCGGTCGCGTGCGGGAGTAGCGACGATGAAGCGGACGACGAAGACAACTCAAACACGGGCACGGAGACCGCCGGGGCGAAGTACACGCCGAGCGGCAACGAGGGCTCAGTCGTTGGTACCGTTAATTTCACGGGCGCGGCTCCGGCGGTGAAGCCCATTAGCATGGACGCAGACCCGTTCTGCGCTTCGAGCAACCCGAACGCGCGCGCCGAAGACGTGGTCGTCAACGACGGGAAACTTCAGAACGTCTTCGTCTATGTCAAAGACGGCAAGACCGCCGACGGTAAATCAATCACGGGCTACGCCTTCGATCCGCCCGCCCCCGACGCCACGCTCGATCAGCACGGCTGCCAGTATCACCCGCACGTGCTCGGCATGATGACGACGATGAATTTTAAGGTGACGAACTCCGATCAGACGACGCACAACGTCCACCCCTCGCCGAAGAGCAACACCGAGTGGAATCAGTCGCAGTCGGCGGGCGCGCCGCCCATCACGCAAAAGTTCACGCGCCCCGAAATCCTCGTCCCCGTCAAATGCAACCAGCATCCGTGGATGAAGTCTTACGTCGGCGTGCTCAGACTCCCGTTCTTCGCCGTGAGCGGCGCGGATGGCAAATTCGAAATCAAGGGCTTGCCGCCGGGGACTTATACGCTGGTCGCATGGCACGAGAAGTTTGGCGAAAAGTCACAGTCGGTGACGGTCGGCGCGAAGGAGTCGAAGACGCAGGACTTCTCTTACGACGGCACGACGGCGAGCGCGTCCTTGAGCGGCGGCTCGCTCAAGCTGATGCCCGCGCTCGATCTGCCGATGATCATGAAGCATTAGTCGCGGCACGAACCTGAGGGAAGTTTTCATGGAGAGTATTTCGTTGCAAGAAGTCGGCGTCCAAACGTCTGCCGCGCCGATTCCCGCGCGCGTGTCTGATGAAGGCTCGCGCGCGCGTCTGTCGGCTTATGTGGAATTGACGAAGCCGCGCATCACGACGCTCGTGCTCTTTACGACCGCCGCAGGGTTCTTTCTCGGCACGGCGGGCGCATTCAACTTCCTCGCCTTCGCGAACACGTTGGTCGGCGTCGCGCTGCTCTGCTCCGGCGTCTCCGCGGTGAACGAGTGGATGGAGCGAGACTTAGACGCCTTGATGCGCCGCACAATGATGCGACCGCTCCCGATGGGGAGGCTCACGCCCCGCGCGGCTCTCGCGTTCGGCGTCGCGCTGACAATCGGTGGCGAGGTGTATCTGGCAGCGTTCGTCAACCCGCTTTCGGCTCTGTGCGGCTTGGGCGTCATCGTCGGCTATCTCTTGCTCTACACGCCCTTGAAGACGCGCACGTCGCTCTCGACCGCCGTGGGCGCGTTTCCGGGCGCGGTGCCGCCGCTTCTCGGCTGGGCTGCCGCCGCGAATACGGTCGGGATTGAAGCGTGGGTGTTGTTCGCGATCCTGTTCCTGTGGCAGTTCCCGCACTTCTTCGCCATCGCGTGGATGTACCGAGAGGACTACGCGCGCGCTGGCATCCTGATGCTGCCGGTGGTCGAGCCCGAAGGGCGATTGACCGGGCAGCAGATCGTCGTCTGGACGCTGATGCTCGTGCCCGTGAGTCTTGCGCCCGCGGCGCTCGGCATTTCGGGCGGGCTCTACTTCGTAGGCGCGCTCATCCTCGGCGGTCTCTTTCTGCTCAGCAGCATCGCCGCCGCGCTCACGCTGACGCGCCGCAGCGCACGCCGCGTGCTATTGGCGTCCGTGCTCTACCTACCGATTCTGTTCGGTCTGATGGTCATGAAGATGTGAGCGTAAACTGTCAACCGTAAACCGTGACGGGCAAGAAACTGATTCTCCTGTCACCTGTGACGGTTTACCGTTGACGGCTTTCGAGGAGGTTGCTGATGGGTCGTCTGCTTGGCGCGTTGCTGTTTCTGATCACGATCGCGTCCGTGTGGCTCTTCGCGAACGCGCGTTGGTGGTTTCCGCACGCCATTACGGAGCACGGACCTGCCTATGATAATCAGTTCATGCTGACGATCATCGTGGTCGGCATCGCGTTCGTCACGGCGCAGGTCGCCCTCGGCATCGCCGTCTGGAAATATAGTGCGAAGGGCGAGCGCGGCGAGCGCGCCGTCTATTCGCACGGCAACAATCGTCTGGAGATGATCTGGACGGGCATCACGGCGCTCATCTTCATCGGCGTCGCCCTGCTCGGTCAGCGCGTCTGGGCGCGACTCCATTTCTATGAAGCCCCGCCGGGTTCGGCACAGGTGCACGTCGTCGCTCAACAGTTCCAATGGAATTTTCACTACCCCGGCAAGGACGGTCAGTTCGGTCATACCGAGCCGAGGCTCATCAAGGACTCAGAGCTGAACTTCGTCGGTCTCGACGAAAACGATCCGGCGGCAAAGGACGATCAGGTCGTCACCACGCTCGTCGTCCCCGTCAACCGACCCGTCGAGCTGACCCTGCGCTCGAAGGACGTGACGCACAGCATCTGGGTTCCCGAAACGCGCTTCAAACAAGACCTCGTCCCCGGCATGTCGATCACGGTGCACTACACGCCGGTCGAGACCGGCAAGTTCGAGCTTGCCTGCGCGGAGCTGTGCGGTCAGCTTCATTTCAAGATGAAGAGCTACCTGCTCGTCGTCCCCCAAGAGCAATACAACGATCTGATACAACTCCCGCAGGCGCAGTTTCAGGGACGTGTGACGCAGCTTTTGAAAGAGTATCCGCTCGGCATTGAGAAGGCTGCGGCGCAGGCGGCATCGGCGGGTCAGTAAGATTCGGCTGAGTTTTTCCGGAGCAGTAATTTTTTTCGTCATCCTCAAGCGAGAGGTTAAGTCATGGAAGAAGCCACGCAGGCTGAAGTTCACCCTCCCGATCACGCGGCGCACGCGCACGCCGGGGGGCATCACACGCCGCCGTCCGGCTTCATACGCAAGTACGTCTTCAGCCTCGATCACAAGGTGATCGGCATACAGTATCTGTTCCTCGCCATGTTCTCGGCATTCACGGGGATGGCGATGTCGCTCTTGATGCGCGCGCGGCTGACTTGGCCCGATCACGCCTTCTCGTTCCTCGGCTTCATCTTCAAGACCGGCGCGCCGAACGGTCAAATGAACCCGGAGTTCTACCTCTCGCTCGTCACGATGCACGGGACGATGATGGTCTTCTTCGTGCTGACGACCGCGCCGCAGGGCGGCTTCGGCAACTACATGCTGCCGATCCAAGTCGGCGCGGACGACATGGCGTTCCCGCGACTGAACATGCTCTCGTTCTGGGTGACGCTCGTCGGCTTGCTCGTGCTCGTCTCCGCCATCTTCGTCGAAGGCAGCAGCGCGTTTAGTCTCAGCGCGCACCCGAACTCGGCGGTCGCCAAGTTCGTCACGACGTATCTCAACGGCGGCGGCACGGGCACCATCGGACCCATCGGTGGCTGGACGGGCTACCCGCCGCTCAGCGCAATACCGGGCGGCAAGTCTGGACCCGGACAGGGAGCGGGCGCGACACTGTGGATCACGAGCATCGCGATCTTCTGCGTTGCCTCTCTGCTCGGCGCGCTCAACTTCATCACTACGCTTTTGAACATGCGCTGTCGTGGCATGTCTCTGATGCGGATGCCGCTCACGTGCTGGTCTTGGTTCACCACCGCCGTGCTCGCGTTGCTCGCGTTTCCCGTGCTGCTCGCAGCGGGCGTGCTGCTCATACTGGATCGCCACGCGGGGACGAGTTTTTTCATCCCGGCGGGCGAAATCTTCAGTGATCACGTGCTGCCCAATAAGGGCGGCTCGCCGATCCTGTGGCAGCACCTGTTCTGGTTCTTCGGTCACCCGGAAGTCTATATCGCGATCCTGCCGGGCATGGGCGCGACCTCGCACATCCTTTCGACGTTTGCGCGCCGCCCCGTCTTCGGCTACCGCGCGATGGTCTTTGCGATGTTCGGCATCGGGATGCTCGGCTTCTTCGTCTGGGGTCACCACATGTTCGTGAGCGGCATGAGCCCGTACACGGGCATGGCGTTCTCCGTGCTGACGCTCTCCATCGGCGTGCCTTCGGCGATCAAGACTTTCAACTGGCTGGGGACGATCTGGGGCGGTAAGCTCAGGTTTACGACGCCGATGCTCTTCGCGCTCGGCTTCGTCTCGCTCTTCGTCGCGGGCGGCATCACCGGGTTAGTCCTCGGTCAGACCTCGCTCGACCTCGCCTTCCACGATACCTACTTCGTGCTCGCGCACTTCCACCTCGTGATGGGTGTCGCCGCCATCTTCGGCATCTTCGCCGGCATCTACTTCTGGTTCCCCAAGATGTTCGGACGGATGATGAACGAAAGTTTGGGTAAGATTCATTTCTTCGTCAGCTTCATCGGCGTCTATGGCATCTTCATGCCGATGCACTCGATGGGTGTCGTCGGAATGCCGCGCCGCTACTCTGCGTTTACCGAATACGCTTTCTTAACCAAGCTCCACCCGCTCGTCCTTGTCGTCACGATCTCGGCGTTCATCACTGCCGCCGTGCAGCTCGTTTTCCTCTTCAACTTCTTCTGGAGTTTATGGAAGGGCGAGAAGGCTGGCGACAACCCGTGGGAGGCGACCACGCTTGAGTGGGCGATTCCGTCGCCCCCGCCGTTCGATAACTTCGGCGGCATAGTCCCCGTCGTCTATCGCGGCGCATACGAATTCTCTGTGCCCGGCGCGCCCGAAGACTTCACCATGCAGACGACGCCCGACGACGAAATCCAGGAGGCGGGACATGCTGCCCCGCGCCTCGGCGAACAAGGTGTCGGGAGCACGACAGGGAATGGTCACAACGGTCAACACTAAGACGGGCGAGCGCACGGCGACTCGACCTTCGCGCGGTGTCGGCTTCGACGGAGGAGGCAAGCGCACGGGCGGCAATGGCTCGCGCCAACCCTTCCCGCCCGGCGATCAACACCAGCGCGACGAGACGCCGCACCACTACCGCATCGGCATGTGGGTCGCCGTCGCGTCGATCCTGATGCTCTTCATGGCGCTTACAAGCGCCTACGTCTTCCGCGCGGCTGTTTCGGGCTGGCAACAACTTCGCACGCCGCCTTTGCTCTGGGTGAGCACGGGCGTCATCCTCGCGAGCAGCGTCTCGTTCGAGCTGGCGCGCAGGGGTCTGCGTCGCGACGACGCGGCGGCGTACCAGCGTTGGCTCGGCGTCGCCGTCCTCTTAGGCTTCGCGTTCCTCGCTTCGCAGTTTCTCGCTTGGCGCGGTCTGATCGCGCAAGGGGTCTATCTCGCGAGCAGCCCGCACAGCTCTTTTTTCTATTTGCTGACGGCGCTCCACGCCCTGCACCTGTCGGGCGGCATCGCGGCGCTCTGCTATCTGCTGCTGCGCGCGAGGCGCGAGGCTCGCGGCACGACGGCGGTCAACAAGGTGAAGCGTCGCGCGGCGGTTGACGCCGTCGGCATCTACTGGCATTTCATGGACGGGCTGTGGATCTACTTGTTCGGACTACTTTTCCTGTGGAGGTAAGAGGGTGGCGACAGAAGTTCACGCCGATCACTTAATCGCGGACGATTGGAGCGGAGGCGCGCTCCCCTACCACGTCGGGCACAAGAAGCTCGGCATGTGGCTCTTCATCGTCTCGGACGCGCTGACGTTCACGGCGATGCTCATCGTCTATTCTTACGCCCGCTACACGAGCGATCAGTGGGCGACTCCCTTCGCCTTCAGCCCCAGCATCCTGTTCTCGACGACGATGACGCTCTGCCTGCTGTCCTCGAGCTTTACGATGGTCATGGCGGTCGCCGCCTCGGCGCGTCGCGACCGGCGCAAGGCGCGTCGCTGGATCGGCGCGACGATGCTCGGCGGTCTCCTCTTTCTAGGTCTCCACCTCTACGAGTGGAATCACTTGATCAGCGAGGGTTTACGCCCCTTCACGCTGCCGCACGAATGGGTCGAGCGGTGGCCCCAAGCGTCGCCGCTCTTCGGCGCGACGTTCTTCGCCATCACGGGCTTACACATGTTCCACGTCTTCACGGGCGTCACATACTTAGGCGTCGTCGCCGCGCGCATCCGAAAGATGACACATGAGGACGTTGAGATCAGCGGACTCTACTGGCACTTCGTCGATCTCGTCTGGATGTTCGTCTTCCCGCTCATCTACATCATGTCGTTCGACCCGAACCCGACGTTGATGAAGTGAGAACTATCGAACGCCGAACACGTCGCGTGAGAATTTAAGAAAGGAATGTAACTGGATGAGCAGTCAGTTTGAAGGCTTCAAAGGTGTGAAGGACAAGCAGGAGATCGTTTTGAACGCGATCTGCCTGCTCTTCGCCGTCGCCTTCCTGTTCCTCGCCCTCTCGAATTTGCGCTGGGCGGGGAACTTCATGACGATTGACAGCCTCTTTATGACGCTCGTCTTCGCCATGCTCGCCGTCATCTTCCTCATCAACCCCGTTTATTGGGGTTGGAAGAACGGACTCTTTGAGAGCATGTTCGGCGTCGGCGACGAAGCGAGCGCGCCAGCCGAGGACGTTCACTTCGAGGGCACGACGAAGCTGTTCTTCGCCGTGCTGATGGGTCTGCTCGTGCTCACGCTCGTCGAAGTCGTCCTCGCCTATTTCAAAGTCCCGCTCCACATCATGCTCACGCTCCTCATCGGACTCTCTCTGATCAAGGCGGCGATGATCATGGCTTACTTCATGCACTTGAAGTACGAGCGCATGAGCCTCGTCTTTACGCTCATCCCCGCGCTCGTCATCTGCATCTGTTTGATGTTCATCCTGTTCCCCGACAGCAACCGCAACCGGAATCTCCGCCCCTCCGAGATTAGACAGGTGAGTATTGAGGCGGAGAAGTGAAGATGAGAGCTGCACGATTGACGAGGATCGGCGTGCGTCTAACGGCAGCGGCGCTCGCGCTCGCGTGCCCCGTCGCGACGTGGGCGCAGTGCGCGATGTGCCAAACGTCCGCGGCGAACGTTGATCCGGGGGGCGTCAAGTATCTGAATTACGCGGTCGTGCTGCTCGTCGCGCCGCCCGCCGCGATCTTCTGCGGCTTCTTCTACGCGGCGTACAAGCGTCGCGATCCACCAGACAATGACAAGTCTTAAGTTCACGCTTCTGAACTTAGTTAGAGTTATTTGACGCATCATTTTTGTTGAACTGATCGAGCCATGCCTGAAGAGCTACAACCCGTCGAAGAGACGCAGCCCACGCCCGACAACTCTCGCGCCAGCATACGCGGTCGCGCGTGCCCGCGCTGCGGCGGCAAGATTATCCCGTCTGACCGCGCCGTCTATGAAGATAAGGCGAACCCCACGGCGATCTTCCCCTTATGGGAGTGCGAGCGTTGCGGCTATGCGAAGATGAGCGAGCCGCCCGCGCCCAAGAAGCCCGCGCACGCCGCCGCGAAGAAGGAAGAGGCGTGAGCGAACAAGAGAACGTGCGACTCGTGCAAGAACTCTTCCACGACTTCGGGCAGGGCGTCGTGCAAAAGTTCATCACAAGGAATGTGGGCGGGTGAGCAGAGCTTAAATTTTGACAATGGATTTCTCCGCCCTCCCACACTTAAACGCCTGCCTCAACGCCACGAGCGGCATCCTCCTCTTCGCGGGCTTCTATTTCATCCGGCGCGGTCGAGTCACAGCGCACCTGCGCTGTATGACCGCGGCGCTCGTCGTCTCCGTCATCTTCCTCGTCTCCTACGTCGTCTATCACTCTCAGCACGGCACGACGCGCTTTGCGGGTCAGGGTCTCATCCGCCCTGTCTATTTCACGATTCTGTTGACGCATACGGTGCTCGCGGCGACAATCGTCCCCTTCGTCGCCGTCACCATTCGGCGCGCGTGGCGCGGCGACTTCGTGCGCCATCGAAAAATCGCGCGCTGGACTTTCCCGCTCTGGGCTTACGTCTCCGTCACGGGCGTCGTCGTCTATCTGCTGCTGTACCAACTCTACCCGTCTCGCTGAACACGCCGAGCCAGCCGCACTCGCATGTCCGACGGAAACAATCATCGCCACTCAAGCGCGGGTGAATCGTTTGATCTAGCCGCGCTGTCGAGTGAAAAACGCAGGACGCCCTGGGGACTCGCCGCCGTCGCCGTGCTCTTCGTCGTCATGCCCTTCCTCACTTGGTACGCGACTTCCTATTGGCGCACGCTCTCCGACGCGCAGGTGGACGAATACTTAAGCGACACGCGCAACCTGCGCCACGCGCAGCACGCGCTTGAAGAGATCGACCGGCGCATCATACGGGGCGATGCGAATGTGAAGCGCTGGTATCCGCGCGTGATTCAAGTCTCAACTGATGAGGCGGCTGACTTGCGCATGGCTGCGGCGTGGGTCATGGGCGACGACAACCGCGAGGAATCTTTCCACGCCGCGCTGCTCCGTCTCCTCGATGATCAAGAGCCCGCAGTGCGTCGTATGGCTGCGCTCTCGCTCTCGCGCTTCAACGAGCCGCGCGCCCGCGCGGAGTTGATCACGATGCTGCGCGACTATGCGGTGCGCGTCGGGTCAGGCGGAAAAATTTTGAACGTGCTGCCGGTCGGTTCAGTCGTCCGTCGTGGAGCGATGATCGCGCGCGTGAGGACGGAAGCGGGCGAGGTAAGGGAAATCCGCTCGCCGCTCGCGGGGCGCGTCGAGAAAAACTCTGCGGCTGAAGGCGCGAGCGTGTCGCCGGACGATGAGTTGCTCGTGCTCTCGCCAGATGCGGACAACGCCGTGCAGGCGCTACGTGCGCTCTATCTTGTCGGCACGATGGACGAGTTGTCGGAAGTTGATAAGTACGCGCGGGGCGTCGCAAGAATGCCGGAGAGTGTGCAAAAGCAAGCGGCGCAGACCAGGGAGATGATCGTGCGCCGCGCGGGATCGAAACTTTAGTAACTGCGGAGAGAGTCGTCTCAGCGATTCGTCGGGGCGTCGGGCAGCGTGATGCCGTGAGCCGCCTCCCACTGATCGGTCGGCACCATCTCGATGGCGTCCCACGGGCAGCCGTCGAGGAACGCGCCTTCGGGTCCCTTGCTGATGCACTTCTGGCAGCCGATGCATAATTCGGGATCGACTTCGATGCGACCAAACGGCGGGTGATCGTCGTCCGGTATCCAGAACATGCACGCTTCAATCGGGCAGTATTCGATGCAGGCGGGCGAACCGGCGCAGCCCGTGCAGCAGTCGGTCGTGATGGCGAGGATGCGCGGCTTGCGCTTGCGCGTCGCTTTGCCGTCACCGACCGACATGGGGAAATGCTTTTCGACGACTTCGATCATCCGTGGCTCCGTCTCCTGAGTTGAGTGCGATGAGACGCTGATACTTTAACACGCGCGGGTCGCCACGCTCAACGGTTAGGAGTGCGTGTCGAGCTTGAAACTCTGCGCGCAAAACGTTAAAACTAACAGACCAACACAACGCGGAGGAGATCGAATTAGATGAAGACCGTCGCGGGCATTTTCAACTCGCGCGCCGACGCCGAGCGCGCCATCGAAACATTACGCGGGCTCGGGCTCGCCGAAGACCGCCTGAACCTGCTCACGCCCGGCGAGACGCCCGCAGAGGTAGACGCCGAAGTGCCGACGACAGAGACCGAGCAGCCCGGCATGGGCAAAGCGCTCGGCGCAACTGTCGGCGGCGCGCTGGGCGTCGCGGGAGGCTTGCATCTGGGGGGCATCATCGCCACGTCGCTCATCCCCGGCGTCGGACCCGTCCTCGCCGTCGGCATGATCGGCGCGGCACTCGTCGGCGCAGGCGGCGCGGTAGCTGGTTCGAAGGCGGGCGAGGCGATGGAAGACAACCTCGCGCCGGAGCTGCCGCACGACGAGCTGTACATTTACGAGGACGCGCTGCGGAAGGGGAAGTCGGTCGTCATCGCGGCGGCGGACGACGGCGAACAGGCAGATCACGTACAGACCGTCCTCGCCGCATCCAGAGCCGAGAGCATCGACGCCGCGCGCGAGACGTGGTGGCTCGGCTTACGCGACGACGAAGAGGCTGAGTACACGGGGCAGGGCGTGGACTTCAAAGAGGACGAGCCCGTCTATCGTCGCGGCTTCGAGGCGGCGCTGCACCCGCGTTCGCGCGGCGCGTCTTACGCCGACTCGATGGATCATTTGCGCGAACGCCATGCGGACGTTTACGAACATCCAGCCTTCCGGCGCGGCTACGAGCGCGGGCAGGCTCACCACGGCAAGCTTAAGGGGGGCGATGCGGGTTGAAGGATACTCTGCTGAGCATCGCTGTCCTCGTCGCCATACTTCTCTTTAGCGCGCTCATCACCAACTGGTTCGCGCGCACGATGTACAACCGTTGCCAATCCTGCGGCGCGCTCAACGCCAAACGACGCGCCGCGTGCCGCTCGTGCGGCAACCCGCTGAAATGAACCTTCGGAACTTCCGTTCAAGAGGCGACTAAAACTCGTTATTCCCTCTTCACGTCTTTGCGCCTTTGCGTGAGAATGATTTCACGCAAAGGCGCAAAGACGCGAAGAGGGAGATGGGCAAACTCGGGTTCTCGAAGAAGGATGAATCAATGAGCCGTTCAAGCCGCACGCGCTTCGTCATCTCTTTAGTACTTGTTCTCACATGGGCTTCAATGTCGCTTAACGTCCGGGCGCAGAGTCAGTCGCGAAACGTCCCCGATGAATGGCTGACACCATCAGAGAAATCCGACTACCGCGAGACGCCGACCTATGATGAGACGGTCGCCTACGCTCGCAAGATCGAGCGCGCTTCGCGGCTGGTGCGCGTCGCGGACTTCGGTCGCAGCGGCGCGGGTCGCCCGCTCCCGCTCATCATCGCCGCGCAGGGCGGCGCGTTCACGCCCGCCGCAGCGCGCAAGGCGAGCAAGCTCGTCCTGCTCATTCAAGCCAACATCCACGCGGGCGAGACCGACGGTGGCGACGCCGGACTTGCCTTGTTGCGCGACGTCGCGATCACGAAGACACGCGCGTCGCTCCTCGATCATGTGACGCTGCTTTTCATTCCCGTTTATAACGTTGACGGCTACGAGCGTCGCAGTCCCTACAACCGCATCAACCAGAATGGTCCCGCCGAGATGGGCTGGCGCGGCACGGCGAC
>JAVXVR010000078.1:0-5364 GCA_032230165.1 Acidobacteriota bacterium
CGAAAGCGGAGAAGCTACTCTATGAAATTCCGAAACAGAATTCTTCTGTGTGGACTCACACTCTCGGCGTTGCTGCTCGTCGCTCTGTCGTCCCCCGTGAGTCTCTCGCAAACGCCGACTGCGCCCGCGCCTGCGCCCCAAGCGCGCACGCAGGTGGTGCTGCTCGGCACGGGGAATCCGGCTGCCAACCCTGATCGTTCGGGTCCGTCGGTCGCCATCGTCGTCAACAACACGCCGTACATCGTTGACTTTGGACCCGGCGTCGTCCGACGCGCCGCCGCCGCTTTCCGTCAGGGCGTCACCGGTTTGGCTGTGCCTAAACTCAAGACGGCATTCATCACGCACCTGCACTCGGATCACACGGCGGGCTATCCAGACCTCATCCTGACCCCGTGGGTCTTGGGCAGAAAAGAGCCGCTCGAAGTCTATGGTCCGGCGGGGCTCGGAGCCATGACCGCGCACATCCTCGCGGCTTACCGCGAAGACATAGACATACGCACGAACGGTTTGGAGCACGGCAACCGCACGGGCTACCGTGTGAACGCGCACGAGATCAAGCCGGGCGTCATCTACAAAGACGAGAACGTCACTGTCAAAGCGTTCCTCGTGCATCACGGCTCTTGGCGCGAGGCATACGGCTACAGGTTCGAGACGCCCGACAAGGTGATCGTCGTTTCGGGCGACTGCTCTCCGAGCCAGAGCGTGGTCGAGAACTGTCAGGGTTGCGACGTGCTGCTGCACGAAGTTTACACGCAGGTTGGATACGAAGAGAGCAAACCCGATTGGCGAAAATACGTCTTGAGCTTTCACACCTCTTCAAAAGAGCTGGCAGAGTTGGCGACGAAGGCGAAGCCGAAGCTGCTCGTGCTCTACCACCAGATGTTCTTCGGCGGCGCGAAAGATACGGAAGAAGGGTTGTTGAAAGAGATGCAACAGCTCTACGGCGGCAGAGTCGTCTCGGCGCACGATCTGGACGTTTACTAAAAAGAGTCTGTGCGCTGAAACGTGCCGACCGCCGACGCCTTCGGTCGCCGCGAACTCAGTCGGGGCAGTCGGCGGCTCGCGTCGCGGGCGTGTCGATGCCGGCGCGCTTCTGCTCGCAGACGCTGGCGAAGGTCGTCTTGAGAGTTTGCGGGTTGCGCTCGAACGCGCTCGTCTGCCAGTTGTCCGCCGCCGAGCGCGCGTCCACCCACGGCGGCAGCGGCATAGACAAGTGCCCTGCGAGCGACATCACGTAAGGCTCGTACATCTTCCGCAGGCTCGCCAACTTTTCTTCCGACTCTTTGCCGTCTTTCAGCGCCACGCCGTCCGCCGCGAGCCCCGCGCGCAGCCGCGCGAGCGTCTCCGCCGGGAGCCGCACGTCCGTCCACTGTCCGGGCGAGGAGTTGAAGACCTGCGCGAGATCGACGACGGCGTGACGCGCCATCGCGAAGGTCAACTGCGCCTGCCACGTCGTCGCGCCGTCAACCCCGACCATGACGAGCGCGCAGCCGTCGAGGATCGTCGTCAAGCTAGCTAGCCACGACTGGTTGTCGTGCTGCGAGCGGAAGAAGCAGAGCACGGGGTAAGAGAGATGACTCTCCATCAGATCGCCCGCCCAGCGCTCCCAGTCTTTCAGAAGCTCGATGAGTTCATTGATTGAGCCGCCACGACCATGGCGACGCAAAAGCTCAGACGCCGTGGGCGGCGTGCCCGCGCGCGCGTCCAAGAGAGAGATGTTCGACTCGCGGCGCGAGAAGGCTTGATACAAAACGGGCAGGTAGCCGATGACGATAGCGAGCACGCCGAAGCCCATCCCGGCTTCGAGCACGGCGAGGAGACGACCCGTATTGTCCGTCGGCGTCACGTCGCCAAAACCGAGCGTGAAGAAGGTCGTGCCGCTCATGTAGAGATCGGTCGCGAAGTCGCGCGCGTCCGACGCGGGCGCGTTGAGCGTCGTTCCCGCCGCCCAGTGGAGCATCGCGAAGGCGAAGATGAGACCGACCGCCCAGAGCGCGATGAGCACGATGAGCGAGAGCGGACCGTAGATGCTCAAGAGCGTCTCGCGCCGCTTCTTCTTGCGCACTAACAGGGCGAGATCGCGCCAGGGTCGCCACGTCATGCGGTAGTAGCCGGACGTGATCCGCACGCGGCGCGTAACGCGGCGCGGCAAGACGATGGTCTCGAAGGCATCCCACAGGACGACGAAGATGAGCGCGAGACTCGCGACGATGACCAAGATGCTTTTGACGCCCATCATTTATCCTCAAACGACCTGTTACGAGCCACCATTCTTACCATTCTACAGTTGGCATTTGATTCAAAACGGGCAGAGTCTCATCATCCAGAAGATTAAGATAAAGCGTACCGTGCGCGCGCCGGATGTCGCGTCTCGCGGTTTGAGCGATATTCTTTATAAGTTCATGAACTGCTGCTTGCGCTCTGGCTAGAATTACTTCACGAAGCTCTTGTATTAGCCCGTCTTCGCGTGCCCGCCGGAGCAAATTGCCGCCCTTAATTTGCGTGTCATAACGATAATACTGTTGAAGTAATAATACCTCTTTAATCTTGACGACTGTTGTCTCGCCTTTCCAGCTAAAGCGGAGAATAGCAGACGACTGTTTGATATTATGCTGCCGCATCTTATCCATCCAAGCACGATGAACCCCATCACCGCGTTCGCCTCTCTCTAACGAGCGACGGAGAATATTGTCCGGTTCGAGGCTCTTTATAATTTCCTGAATGTGATCATCTGATAAGGGACTGGCACTGCGAGAATGCGACGGCTGTCCGTGATTGAGAAGGCATAAACTTGAAAATAGAACGGCGAATATCAAGTTCATGTTTCCTCCCTCCTTCAGGAGCTAAGGCATTTCCCGTTACGATTCAGGCACGCTCGCCCCAGTTGTCTTGCGCCAGCCGCCGGAAGAGTTGCGCGACGAGCGCCGTCCAGCCGGTCTGGTGCGATGCGCCGACGCCGCGCCCCGTGTCGCCGTGGAAGTATTCGTGGAAGAGCGTGAGATTCTGCCAGTGCGGATCGGTCGCGAAGCGCGCGTCCGTGCCCTGCCACGGCGCTCGTCCCTCGTCGTCCGCAACGAAGATCGACGCGAGGCGTCGGGCGAGTTCTTTCGCGACTTCGGCGAGCGTCAGCATGTTGCCTGAGCCCGTGGGACACTCGACGCGGAAGCCTTCGCCGTAGAAATGATGGTAGCGCTCCAGCGCTTCGACGAGCAGGAAGTTGACGGGAAACCAGACGGGACCGCGCCAGTTGGAGTTTCCGCCGAAGAGTCCCGTCATAGATTCGCCCGGCTCGTAGTCCACCTTGTAGTCGCGCCCGCCGAGATTGATCACATACGGCGCGGCGGCGTGAACGCGCGAGAGCGAGCGTATGCCGTAGGGCGACAAGAATTCATTTTCGTCGAGCATGTAGCTGAGCACTCGTTCGAGCCGTTCGCGCGAGGGGATGGCGAGCAGGCGCAGTGAGTGTGTCTGCCCGTGCTCGCGCGTCTGCATGTAGGAGATGTGGCGCGCGAGGTCTTGGCGATTGGCGAGAAACCAGTTCATGCGCTTCGAGAAACCACGGAGTCGGGCGAGCACGTCCTCATCGAGGTTAACGACGGCGATGAGCGGGATCAATCCGACGAGCGAGCGCACGCGCAGAGGGATTTCGTCGCCGCCGTCGATCTTGATCTCGTCGTAGTAGAAGCCATCCGCCTCGTCCCACAGACCCTGACCGCCGATGGCGTTAATCGCGTCCACGATGCCGACGAAGTGCTCGAAGAACTTCGACGCGATGTCTTCATACTCAGGCTCTTCCGCTGCGAGTTCGAGCGCGATGCGCAGCATCGTCGCGCAGTAGAAAGCCATCCAGGCGGTGCCGTCCGCCTGCTCCAGAGCCTCGCCCGCGGGGAGCGGCTGCGAGCGGTCGAAGACGCCGATGTTGTCTAAGCCGAGGAAGCCGCCCGCGAAAAGATTCCTGCCCTGTACGTCCTTGCGGTTGACCCACCACGTGAAGTTGATGAGAAGTTTCTGGAAGACCCTTTCGAGGAAGAAGCGATCTTTTTTTCCGTCGGCGGCAGCCGTCAGCTTATAGACCTGCCAGCAAGCCCACGCGTGGACGGGCGGGTTCGCATCCGAGAAGGCGAATTCGTAAGCCGGGAGCTGACCGTTCGCGCGCATGTACCACTCGCGCAGGAAGAGGATGAGCTGCTCTTTGGCGAAGTCTGCATCGAGCGCGGCGAAAGGGATCATGTGAAACGACAAGTCCCACGCCGCGTACCACGGGTACTCCCACTTGTCCGGCATCGAGACGACATCGCGGTTGAAGAGGTGATGCCACTCCTGATTGCGCCCTTCGAGTCTTTCTTTGGGCGGCGCGGGCTGATTGGGATCGCCTTCGAGCCATGCCCGCACGTCGTAGTAATAAAACTGCTTCGACCACAACAGCCCCGCGTAAGCCTGACGCACCACGCGCCGCTCTTCAGCCGGGAGCGACGCTGGTGTGATCGAGTCGTAAAAGTCTCCAGTCTCCTTCACTCTCTGCGCGAACGTCTCGTCGAAATCTTCGCCTAAAATATGCGGGGGCGTTTCGTCTTCATGAAAGAGGCGCAGGCGCAGAGAGACTTCGCCGCGCGCCGGGATTTCGAGACGATAATGCGCGGCGGCTTTCGTTCCCGTCGCTTCTGGGTTGACCGCCTCGCGCCGACCGTTGATCACGTACTCGTGGAAAGCGTCTTTCACGAACGGCGAAGAGTTCTGCCCGCCGAAGAGACGCGCCGCGTTCGTCTCATTCTCGGTGAAGAGCCACGTGCGCTCGCCCGTCTGTTGGGTCGCCTCCGCCGCGAAGTGGAAAATGCCGAGCGAGTCGTGCGCGGCGGCAAGTTTATCGTCGGCGGTCGCGGCGATGGTCGGCTTCTTCCAGTAGCCCTCGCCCGTGCGCCCCCAAGCCCACGTGTTGCGAAACCAGAGGCTCGGCAGCACGTGAATCACAGCCGGCTCGCCGGCGCGGTTCGCGATTGTGAGGCGGATCAGAATGTCGTTCGGCGCGCGCTTCGCATACTCGGCTAAGACATCGAAGTAGCGTCCGTCGTCGAAGACGCCCGTGTCGGCGATCTCAAACTCGCCCGCGTCGCGCCCGCGCCTGCGGTTCTCTTCGACGAGTTGCCGGTAAGGAAACTCGGTTTGTGGATACTTGTAGAGCGCCTTGAAGTAGGAATGCGTCGGCGACGAGTCGAGGAAGAAGTAAGACTCCTTCACGTCCTCGCCATGATTGCCCTCGCCGTTCGTGAGACCGAACAGGCGTTCTTTCAAGACGGGATCGCGCCCGTTCCACAGCGCGATGGCGAAGCACAGACGCCCCTCCCGATCCGAGATGCCTAACAGCCC
>JAVXVR010000081.1:0-7749 GCA_032230165.1 Acidobacteriota bacterium
GTGTTGAACCCGGAGGATGCGAGACCATTCAAGGCGGAAGTGTGCGCCCCGGCGTTACACTCTACGCCTACTGAGAACTTGATCTGAACATTTGTAGCCACCCCAGACCCAGTATCATTCCAAGAGAACCCCTTGTCTCCATCACCGTATTTGGACCCGCTTCCGCAGTCGTTTGGCATGTTGACCAGGTTGGCCAGCGGAATATTATAAGTTTTGGCAGGAGAGACAACGGGTGCGGGGATTGAAAGCGTAGTCATCGTAGAGTTCCCGGCAAAATATTCAATAGGGCCCGAGGGAGAAATAACAGGCGTCGCAGGCGCGGGCTTTATCTTTACCGTCACGGCGCCCGGCTTGCCCCAGCAGCCGGAGGGCGACATAGACCTGAAATAGTAAGTGCCGGAGCTGGTGACGACCTCACTAGTGGAGGGTCTTGCGGTCGACGTGCCGCGGCTGGTAGTACCCTGAAAGTAGATCGTACCGCCAGTACCGCCCGCAGCCGTGATGGTCGCGGTTTCACAAAATTCACCCCCGCCGATCACTGTGACGGGGTCGGGCATGGGTGAACAGCAATTGTTCATCGGCACTTCGAAGACCTTGTTCAGCGTGCGGTCAACGAAGTAGAGGCTGTTACAGCTCCCGGTGCTGGATTTACCGAAAGTAAGATCCGTAATGCCCGATGCCCCGCTAACAAAAATGTTGCTGGGGCCGCCATTTTCGTCGGTATAAAGGATGGTGGAATTCCCGCTGCCGAAATTAGAGACGGTCGAGTACACCTCACCCGTATTCGGGTCAATCGCGCCGTTGGAGTAACCGCAGGCGCCCGGCATGAGGTCAAAAACGTTCGTCGTGCCCGTCCACGCGAGCGAACTGTAGTTCGTGCCGGCGGTGTGCCCGGCGGTGTTGATCGAGTAGTTGTTCTGCCCGCCGCAGTCCACATAGACCACGTAGTTACCGTCCGGCTGGATCCCGAAAGAGTCCCCGTGGTTATTGTTCGGCACTGAAGCCGACACGTGCCCGAGGCTGACGAGCCCGCCGGGGGTAACCTTATAGAAGTCGAACATGGACTCGTAGCCGAGGATGAGGTTGCCCGCGGGATCGAAGTTAAGCCCATAGCGACATCCCGCGCACACTCCGCTGGCAAAAGTCGCCGCCGCTCCGGTCGCCGGGTTAATTGTCTTCACTGTGCCGGTATTCTTATCGACGGTGTATATCTTCCCGTCGGGCCCAATGGCCATCTTCACCACCTCGTTGTGGCCGAAGGCGTAGGTTCCGACTAAAGAGACCACCCCCGCCGGGGTGATTTTGTAAAGGTTCATCGAAGTGCTGGAGGTGTTACTCACCCCGGCGACGTACACGTTTCCAGTGCTAGGGTCGGCGACGACTCCGTCGAGTATCTGTCCCGCCAAAAGACCGCCTGATGCCACCTCCCTGATGCTGTACCCGCTCGCAACAACGGGCCCTGCGTCCGTGAAAAAGTTCTGCGCGTGCAAGCCGTCGGCGCAATCCGCCGTCAGCTTGAAGCTGCTGCCCCTGGAATCATCCGGGTTCACGAACCACGTGGTAGTGAAATTGCCCTCGGCGTCCGTGGTCGCCGTCCAAGGCTCGTGCCCCTCGCCGCCTTCGGCAGTCCCGTCTATGTGTGTGACTCGAAGCGTAACGGTCTCGTTAGGGTGAAAGCGCGTTCCCGTTATCGTCGCTGTTTCCCCCGGCTCGTAGTCCGAGCGGTCGGTCGACACCATGGGTCCGGTGGGCTCGGGATGCTCGTCGGGATCAGTGACAGCCGGGGGTGTAGGAATCTGTAGTGGGTTTTGCAGCGCCAGAAAACCCTCGGGCTTATAGCCGCGTTCCCTCTCCTCGGCACGCCCGTGTTCTTCCTCGCGCGGCTCTGGCTTGAGCGCGCGCGAGGCGTGAGTAGCCTGTAGGCTTATCAGGGATAACGACAGCAGCCCGGTTAACGATAGGATAAAGACAAGCTTTCTCACGGGGAACTCCTCCTGTATCTAACTCTTTAGCAGCGGGCGCTGGCAGCGATCCGCCTCGGCTGGTGACCGGATAGTCTGCACGAAACTACCGACCGTCATGTGGGCGGCAGAGTCGTGTCGGTAAACTCTCACGCGACGCCGGAACGTTCCGCCCTTGCCGCGTTCGCGGGTCTGACGCACAGGCGTACTTAGACGCGAGCGCGCTAACGAATTTCATGTATCGTATCCGGTGCCCACGCGAGGCGACGCCGTATCCGTACCCGCAAGTGAAGGTGTCTACGCGCAACACCTCGCCCTCAAAGAAGACGTGCGGCTCCGGATCATCTCCCGGCGGCAGCCCATTGATGTGAATGACGACCGAGATCGGGGCGCGCTCTTCCAGTTTCTGCCGGAGGCAGAGATGGAGACCGTTCGCGCTGACGTTATCTATAATCGTCATGATCTTGAACGGGTTACCGTCGGCGGCGACGCCGCACACCGTGGACGGGAAAGGGTGCGTGATGCGCGGCTTCCGACGCCGCTCCGTCTTAAATGTTTCGAGCTGCTGGCGGTCTCTAGGGCTCTCGTCGAAGTGCATTGGCGGTTCAGCCCTTGCTTGTACTTGCGGTGGCGCGTGCCGGTGTCGGGGTAGGTGGCGCCGCGGAACTGTCAGAGCGGCGAGTAAGATACAGTCGCCGCGCCCGGCGCGCATCGCACACCGGGCACAAATCGCACTGTGCCGTTTGGCACATTTGCGATGGTCGCCGCGTGTGCCGGACGGCACAGGGCGCGTGCCGTCAGCCGCCGCAGCGGACGTGGCAAGCGGACTCTTTGATTTTTTTAGCGTGGGGAGACGTTCGGGCGGCTTCGTTACTGCGGCGGCTTGGCGAGATTGTGGCGGTAGGCGTAGATCATCAGCTCGAAGCGATCTTTCATGTCGAGCTTGGCGAAGATGTCGTTGAGGTGGCGGCGCACCGTGCCCTCGCTGATAAAGAGGCGCGCGCCGATCTGCTTGTTGCGCAGCCCCTCGCCGATGAGCGCGACGACCTCACGCTGGCGCGCGCTCAAGGACTCGATCTTTCTCGCCTCGCTGTCTTTGACGGGGACGGGGCGCGCGCGCTCCGCTTGGAGCTTGCCCATCAGCGAGCGGTCGAACCAGACCTCGCCGCGGTGCACCTTCTCGATAGCCTTGTGCAAGACCTCGGGCTCCTTCTCCTTGAGCAGCAGCCCCATCGCGCCGAGGCGCATGGCGTTGATGTAGGTCTCCGTGTCGGTCGCGCCGGTCAAAACGAGCACGCGTGCGCTGGCGCACTCGGCGTGCAGGCGCGGCATGAGGTCGAGCCCATTCTCGCCGCGCAGGTTCACATCGAGCAGGATCACGTCCGGCTTCTCGCTCGCGACTCTTTCGATGGCTTCCCGGCTGTTGCTCGCCTCCGCGATCACCTTCAGACGCGGGTGCTCTTCGACGAGCAGGCGCAAGCCCCTACGGATCATTGATTCGTCGTCAACGATCATGACGCGGATGGGTTTGTGGGCGGCGACAACCACCAAACTCTCCTCGCCTAAAATTCAGGCTGGCTTTTTCTGTAGAACCCGGCTTGCAAACTGACGGTAAGATCGGAAGAGAACGGGACGAAAGGGATTGACTGAAGAAGTGTTGGCGAACGGCGCGTAAGATAGCGGACTCCCCGGCAATAAGCAACACCAAAGTTTAGCCCACGATGGTCGCGGAGCTGGCGGCGCGGGGCAGGGAGAAGTAGAAGGTTGCGCCCGCGCCGACCGCGCCCTCCGCCCACACCCTACCGCCGTGGCGCTCGATGATGCGCCGCACGTTCGCCAGCCCGACACCGGTGCCCTCGAACTCCTCCTCGTCGTGCAGCCGCTGGAAGACGCCGAAGAGCTTGCCGGCGCGCCGCGCGTCGAAGCCGACGCCGTTGTCGCGCACGTGGAAGATGGTCTCGCCGCCGGAGTGCGCCGCACCGATCTCGATCTCGGCGACTTCGCGCGGGCGCGTGTACTTGAGCGCATTGCCGATCAGATTGTGCAGCGCGAGCCGGAGCATCGCCGCGTCGGCGCGCAGGGGCGGGAGCGCGCCGATTTTCCATTCGACGTTGCGTGCGCGCGTCTCGAAGTCCAGCTCGCCAATCACGTCGCGCACGAGCGCGTCGGCGTCCAATTCTTCGTGGTGTGTCTCCGTGCGGGCGAGGCGCGAGTAGTCGAGCAGCGCGGCGATCAACTCCAGCGCGCGCCCGACCTGTCCGGCGGCGAGGCTCAACAACTCGCGGCTTGGCTCGTCGGCGCGCTCGCCGAGCCTGCGCTCTAGTGCGCCGACGTAGTTGCCGATGCAGGCGAGCGGCGCGCGCAGGTCGTGCGAGACGCTATAGGAGAAGGTTTCCAGCTCGCGGTTCGCCTCTTCGAGCTGCCGCGTGCGCTCTTGCACGCGCCGCCCCAAAGTCTTTGTGTGCCCTGCCCTCTCGACGAGCCGCGCAGCTTTCGCGACGAACACCATCGGCTCGAAAGGCATCTCGAGGTAATCGTCAGCGCCTGCGCTGATACCTTCGACGACGCTCTCAGAGTCTTTGCGCAGTGCGCTGACCAGCAGTATCGGGACTGCGTCGAATCGCCGGTCGCCGCGAATCCTGCGACACAGCTCGATGCCCGTCATGTGCGGCATCATTACGTCGCTGACGATGAGATCGAACGGCTCGCCCTGCGCCGCGCAGAGAGCTTCACGCCCGTCCCGCGCGGTGACCACGCGGTAGCCGACTTTGCGTAGGTAGATGGTCAACAGCTCCAAATGATCCGGGGAGTCGTTGACTAACAGGACAGACTTCTCGGTAGCGAGGGTCATCATCTTAAGGGACGGCACGTGTGTCGGCGAAGCGCACACGCTTCGCCGGTGACGGTAAGATCGGATACGGTCGAGTGTGTCCTCTCTCGTATCGAGTTTAGGGCGGCAAGTATAGACCGTCCGCGCGCGACCGAGCAAACTTATGCTGCCGTCGTGTTTGAGTTTACAGAAGGCTTTGATCACGCACGGAGAGAAACAACGGTCGTGAAGTCGAGCACGATGGCATCGTGATCGGAGAGCGCACCGGCATCGTCTCGCAGGTCGGAGATAACGCGCGGCGGCGACGTGGGCGTGATGTCGCGACCGGCGAACCAGTCGAGCTTGAGCGAGCAGCGACCTTCGTGCCCCGCGAGCGCCCAGCGGATGAAGGGGAAGCACCACGCGGGAACCCAGTCGCCCAGATTCGTGTTCGAGGCGATGTCGGTCACATCGTAATGCAGTGTGCCCGCGCCCGGCGCGTTCAGCTCGCGGTAATGGAAGCCGCGCCGCTCGATCTCGCGGAACAGAGCGCGCTCGAACCAGCGGTCGGGGTACGGGTAGTGTTTCTCGACGACGCGGCGGACGCCCATCGCGACGCGGCGGAAGTAGCCGAGGATAGCGTAGGTCGCGCGGCGCGAGTTGTAGGTCGTCGTGTTCCAGTCGCCGCCGACGAGCGTTGGTAGTTGCGGCTCAAGTCGCGCGAGATGTTCGAGCACGAGGCGCATCTGCCGCGCGCGGTGCGCTTGCGTCGAGTGCGCGTCCAGATGCAGGCTGACGGCGCGAAACTCTCCGCGCGGGTGCATCACGTCCGCGACGACGGCGCGTTGACTGCCGAGCCGCTTCTCCTTGCCGCGCATCTTGTCCTTGCCGTTCGGCAGCGCGAGCGAGTGTGCGCGCCGCAGGGGAAAGCGCGAGAACAGGGCGTTACCGTGCAAGCCCAGCGCGTTCTCGCCCTCGACTTCCGACTCCAAGCCGCTCCCCTTGTTGAGCGCGAGGTAGCACGGCGCGAAGACGTAGTTGAGCCTCAGGCTTTCGGCGATCTCGCGCGCGACGAAGAGGTTGCCGGTGCGCGCCATGCCGTAGTCCAACTCCGTCAGGAGCAGCACGTCGGAGCCGCGCAAAGTCGGGTGATATTCGAGCGCGCTGACGATGCCCGCGAGACGCTTACCCCTCTCGATGTTCCACGCCGTCGCCCGGATCGAGTCGCGCGCCGACAAGTGTGCACGCGGAATTTCGTCCGCAAAATTCTCCTGCGCGACGCTGCCGAGCACGCTTTCGATGTCGGGTCGCAGACGCGCGTAGAGCGGCGAAGACTTGAGCGCGCGCGTGGAATGGAACTGCGCGAGCGAGGGGAAGTGTGGCGCGAGCGCGTGTTCGAGAGTTGAAGCGCGAGCGCGCGTCTTGTCGATAATGGCTTGGCTCAAAGTGAGTGAAAGTTTACAGGCGCGGTCGAGTCGCTTTCAACCTCGCGCTCTGATAGCGCGTCGCGTGGTCGAGTTTAACTCTACCTGATCGGAGAATGAGCGCGGGGGGCGCGGCTATCTGCCCGCGACGCGCCGCCATACGCTCGGCTCGCCGTCCGAGCGGACAAGCGCGCGAACTTGCGCGTAGGCGGCGGCGTAGAGCGAGCGCATCTCTTCGGCGTGGGCGCGCCCGTCGAGCCTGCGCTCAAGCTCTTCGACCGTGATCTTCTTCGCGGGCGTGTGGCTCGCGAGCAGCGCGCCCTCGCCCGCGAAGTGCGCGGCGAGTCCTTCGGCGAGCCAGAGCGGAGCGCGCCCGCGCGAGAGCGCGTCAATGCAAGCGTGCGCGTACTCGTGGCGCAAGGTCTGCGTGAGCACGCCGCGCCGTGCGAGCGTGGCGAGCGGCTGCATCTCGACGCGCGCGCCGCGCGTGACGGCGGCGACCCAAGAGGGGTAGCCCGACGCTGCGACGAAGTCGGCGGTCGTCCCGTGGAAATTGATTTCGAGCACGGGGAGCATGGGCTGAGTGAGCGATGCCGCGTCGAGCCTGCGCGTCATGTCGGCGCGCGCCGCTTCGAGCGTACGTAAGGCTGATTCGATCTCTGTGCGCCCGATGCGCGCCGGGTAGCTCACGCGAAAGTGCTCGCTTGAGAGCGTGAGCCGCGCGCGCGCGTCCATGTGATGAAGCGTCGCGGCGCGATCAGCTTGAAGCGACTCGCGCGCGGAGCGTTGAAAGAGTGGCGCGGTCGCGTCGGCTCTCCAACGCGACTTCTGATCGTCGTCCACGCGCGCGCGGCTCGCGGTCGCGCGCCTTCCGACGGTCGCGCCGGGGAAGTAGTGCGAGAGGATTTGCAGGTAGGACGAACCATTGCGCGCCATGACGTGCGCGCCCGCCTGACAGAGACCCAGACCGTGACCGAAGCCCGCGCCGCGAAAGACGAACGTCTGTCCGGCGCGCTCGACCGTGAAGCGAGAGCTTTTCAGCACGCCCCAGCCGAGCGTGCGCCCGACGATGATCTTAAAGTCCCAGCCGCGCAAAATCTTTCGCTGCTCGCCTTCGACCGCAACCAGCTCGGCGCGACCTGTCGCGTCGCGTTTGATGACAGAGACGCTATCTAGCGTAGCGCCCACATCCGTGCGCGGGTCTGCGCGAAGGGCGAGGAGAAGTTGGCGCGCGGGGATGGCATCTGTCCAGCGCGTTTGGGTAAGCGCGGCGCAATATTCGTCTGTGACGCCGCGCTCGTAAGGCTCGCGCGCGGGCGTGCCCCAGAGCGTCTGGACATTGGCGGTCATGCCGCCGCAGTTCGCGCTGAAGTAGGCGGCGGCGAGATGCCCGCGCGAGTCGCGAAGGACTTCGCCCTCTGTCTCCGAGACGGCGCGGCGCAGGAGCGCGTGAAAGTCCGGGCGCGCGTTGTCGGACGTGATGCGCAGGTATCGCTGGCAGTGTGTGGTCGTGCAGAAGTCGAAGCCGTCGCGCAGGTGGCGACCGAGTTTCGTG
>JAVXVR010000135.1:0-6567 GCA_032230165.1 Acidobacteriota bacterium
TCTAACAAACACTTGGGCAACACCAGCTAAACCTGGCGCGTCCGCGACATACTCAACCGGCAGTTCACAGACTTCCAGCGGGCAGCCATCAACTCGGACTGAGACCGGCAAATAATTGGCATCCGAATCTTTTCTTAAGCCAGAAACGAATAATGCGATGCGGGTGAAGCCGTCGGAGCTGAAATTCCAATCCGTGTGAACGTGGAAGGGATCGCGTGTCAACGTTACCGAGTCTAAAGCGATGGCATGTTTGGAGCTTGCTTCAAGCAGGAGTATCGGGGCGGTAGGGCTAACCACGCTTATTCCAACCTTCGCCTTCGCGACGGTCTTAATCCCTGAACCTTCTTCCGTTACTACCCGGAGGTAAAGGTTGTCTTCTGCGGGCAGCGGCCCGCTAAAGGAAGGATCAGTCACGATCTTGAAAAACGGGATTTCTCCCGTGCTCTCTCCGGGTTCCAGCACAAGCGGGGAACGGATTAGGCTGGCAAATTCATTCACGAGGTTCGCGTCCGGGCCGGCTATCTCCACCGCCGTCGCCGTCGAAAGAATAATAGGTGAGTTACCGTAATTCGTAATACTTGCTTTGAATATCAGAGTCTGACCCAGGGCGCTCACCCGGTAAGGGCTTGAAACCAGTATGGACACTAATGTGTTGGTTACTCCCGGTCCGGTAATCGTGTTAGTGAACTTGCCGAAATCACCATCGAAATCGCCCGTCGTGACTAGATAATAGGAGGTTCCCGCTTGCAAGGGGGGATAGCTGATTTGCACAAACCCACCGTTAGTGCTGGTGTTCCTGTCCATTGCCGACAAAAGGTTCGTCAGCGGCGACTGGGGGTCGAAATTCGTCTGATAGAGGAGCAGCACACGCTCCCAAAAAGGCGGCGCGCCGGGATCGCTCGTGATAATGTACGTCCCGCTCTGAGTCACGGTGAACTGAAGCACGTGATACCGGACGTTAGTCCCGACCACCTGTGAAAGCCCGTTACCTATGGGGACTGCCGGGCGATGGAAAGTAGTCCCATGCGTCGTATCGCCGGAGTATGTGAAAGCTTCCTCCGCTAAGACCTTACCGCAGCAAAGGACAAGCGCGAACGGCACTGCAATCAGAACCTTATGTAGGGTGCGCATTTCCTTTCCTCGAAACTTCAAGTCCATTCAGAAGATGCCTTCGCCTTCGCGTGCGATGGCAAACGTCTATGAAACCGACGATCTTATACTCTCCACGCGAGCGAACCGCATCGGCTACGACCAATGCGTGCCCCGAAGCCCGCAGATGACCAGCTTTAGCCGCATCTCATGTCGCCTTCCTGCGAGACTAACTCAAAGTGGGTGCGGCTTCTTCGTCGAGGCGTTCGGTCTCCCATTCCAGATCAGGGCGGACGACCCCTGTACACTTGCCATGCCAGTTCCCGCGTCTCTCGACAGAGTCCAACACGTTAAAGGTTATCGCGTCGTTGAGGGTGAATAGAACCTGCGCCTGATCCTTAACGAGAAATAACGCGATCCGATGTACCCCGTCGTTGAGCAGCCCTCCGGGAATATAGCAGGCGCTGCGAAAGAGTCCGACGGGGAACGGCTTACCATGCCATACTGGCTCGCGGACAGGAAAGGTTTCGAAGGCTACGATACCCTGCTCGCTGTACACGTGGACGCTGAGACTAAGGTGCGCGCCCGGTTCCAAATTCCAGTAGTCGAATTCGAGCACAAGAGGCGTCTGAATTGTCATGTCGTCTGTCGGTGAGCCGCCCACCGGCCGTACGCACGCGCGATGAAGTCGGACTTTCTTATTACCCGGTGCGGTGCCTATCTCATTCCAGATTCTTTCCGTAGAGACTATCGCGCCCGCTCTTAAATAGTCCGAAACAACGCTGCCGGGCTCTGCCTCCTCGACGATCTCGCCGTTGCTCAGCCAGAGCACACGCTTACACATGGACTGGATGGCAGTCATATTATGACTGATGAAGAGCACCGTCCGCCCCTCGCGCGCCGCGTCGCCTAACTTCCCCAGGCATTTCTTCTGAAAAGCGGCGTCGCCGACCGCCAGCACTTCGTCCACGAGCAATATTTCAGGTTCCAGGTGTGCCGCCACGGCGAAAGCCAGGCGCATGTACATGCCGCTCGAATATCGCTTCACCGGCGTGTCGAGGAACTTTTCGATCTCGGCGAAGGCTACGATCTCGTCGAACTTGCGTAGGATTTCGCCCCGGCTCATCCCCAGAATCGAGCCGTTCAAGAAGACGTTCTCCCTGCCCGTCAACTCCGGGTGAAAGCCAGTGCCGACTTCAAGCAGGCTGCTCACTTTCCCGTAAAGCTCCGCCCGCCCGCCGGTCGGCTCAGTCACGCGCGCCAGAATCTTGAACAGCGTCGATTTGCCTGCCCCGTTGTGCCCGATGATACCGACCACCTCGCCGGGCATGACCTCGAAGTTGATGTTTCTGAGTGCCCATATCTTTAGGTCGGCGTTACGGCGCGCGCGCAAGCCCTTGAACGGCGAGCGCAGAGTCTCGGCCAGCGCCTCGCGTAGGGTGTCAGAGGCATCGCGCGCCGCGCCGATGCGGTACTGCTTGCTTAAGTTTTCGGCTCTGATGATCGGCTTCATTGATTTGGTTACACAATGTCGGCGAAGTGCGTCTCCATACGCCGGAACGAGAAGGCGGCATACACGAACAGAGCCAGTGTGATGAGCGCCGAGACGGCGAGCGCCGCCCAGTCGAAGTCGCCGCCAAGCACCGAGACGCGGAAGCCCTCGATGATGCCCACCAGCGGGTTCAGGGCGTAGAGCCGCCGCCACCCCTGGGGCACCATGCTGACTGGATAGACGACGGGCGAAGCGAACATCCAGAGCTGGAGCAGCAGCGGTATCATGACGCCCACGTCGCGGTACTTTACGTTGAGCGCCGAAGTCGCCATCCCAATGGCGAGGGCGAGTAGCATCACGAGCACGATGCAGACCGGCAGCATCAAGATGTTCCACCCCCACGCCGCCCTGTAGTAGAACCCCAGCCCGACGAGGATGATGAAGGAGATGGCGAAGTCGGGCAGCCGCGCCGCGACGGCGGCGATTGGGATGAGCGCGCGGGGGAAGTAAACCTTGGTGATGAGGTGTGCGTTGCCGACGAGACTGTTGCTGCTCGAGGAGACAGCACCCATGAAGAACGTCCATGGCAACATGCCCGCGAAGACAAACAGCGGGTAAGGCGTGCCCTCCACACGCACTCCCACTACGCGCCCGAGGAAGAGTGTGAAGACGACTGTGGTCAGCAGCGGCTGCAAGACGACCCACGCCATGCCGAGGGCAGTCTGCTTGTAGCGCACCTTGAGGTCGCGCCACACCAGGAAATAGAGCAGCCCGCGATACTCCCAGAGCTCGCGGAAGCTAAACGCCGCCCAGGTCTTGCTCGGTTGGATGATGACGAGCGGCTCGTCTGGCAGGTCGTGTGAAGGATGCTGCGGCGTGGCCCGTTTCGTAGAGGCGGCGGCATCAACGGCTGAAGGCTCTAGCGTGCTCGCGCTGTTGCCGGTGATCGTACCCATTTTATTCAAAAGCTAAGGGGAGCCTTCGACCCCTTTTCAAGCCCCTTCGCGCGTATGGCTTTAGAGAGTGTTCTTCCGCAGTCGTTTTATGTAATCGTTGCCGTCAAAACGAAGGGGGGAGTTTAGCCGTCAGACTGCGTTAGCGTCAAGCCGCTTTGCAAGGGCGCGATCTCTTCAATTAAGGGCGGGAGCCTACCCGCTAATACGAATCTGGTTGTTACTGTTTCGTGACGAACGATAGCGCTCCGCCGTTGAGTTGCGACGTTAACCCATCCCGGCTTGTTGCTGGCGCGCGAGAATGCTGTCCAGACGGTGATCTTCACTCCGCTCTGCTGGCTTACGACGTGCGACAGCATGGCGGTTCTGTTCGCGCCCTTTGTGAATACGCGACGAGGCGGCCAGTCAATACTCTCTGACTGGCCGCCTCGTCATTTCGCGCCTGGAGCTTTCGCCCGTCCGTCCGGTCTATGCCGTGGGGGGTGGCGGGCAGGGCGGAATGCTCTGTGGTTTAGCTACCCGGTCCGACCGGGGTGCAACCTGTACATCCGTCAGTACCGTTGCCCCTGATCGAGTTGTTCGAGAACGTCTCGACGGCACCGCTGGTGCTGATGAGCACGCCGTTGCTGACGTTGCGGTCGATCTGATTCTGTGCAATCGTAACGCCCGATCCGCCGAGGTTGCCCGGGTTGCCCGCCCGCACTCCGTTGCCGCCGTTGAGCGCAATCTCGCTCGACCACACCGAGACCGAAGCGAAATCGGAATTGTTGGCGTCCGAGAAGATGCCGTTGGTGGTGTTGCCGCTAAAGACGCAGTCGCGCGCGACGACCCTCGAACCCGACCGCGCGTGCAGTCCGTTCGCGTTGCCGGTGAGGTTGACATTGTAGAGCGTCACCTTGATGGGGAAGGCAGCGTTATTCGCCTCGGTCTTGATGCCGTCACCACCGTTATCGCGAAACACAGTGTTCCTTATGTAGACGTTGGTCGCGGAAGTCGTGTTCACCTGATTGTAGCCGTTCGAGGCGAAGTGGAAGACGACGCAGTCTTCGATGAAGACGCTGCTGGCGCCGTTGCTGCTGACGTTGATGCCGTTCGTGCCGGTGCGCGTGCCGATGGCACCGCTCGCGCCCGCACCGTTGATCGAGAGCCCGCGCAGGGTCACGCTGCGCAGCGGATCGTTGACGTTGGCTGCGATGTTGATGGTGAAACCTGCGGGCGCGCCGCTCGCGAGGACTGAAGCGAATGTGCCCGTGCCGTCAACCGTGATTGACTTGGTGATCGTGAGCGTGCCGAAGCCGCCCGGATCGAGCGTGTCAATCTCGCCGTTGATGAAGGTCTTCGAGATCGCGCCCGCGAAGGTTTTGCAGGGGGCGGTGCGGCTACAGGGGTTAACGTCGTCGCCCACGCCCGACACCCACGTGCGGGTTGCCTGTGCGTTCGCCAGCGCGGAAAACGCCAGCATGAAAATTGCTAGGGTGAGGGCTTTGAGGGTAATGCGAACTTTCGTCATCTCTAATTCTCCTTAAGTTATGTGGTGACTGTTTGCAGTTGGCGGCTTATCATAGCGCCGCGAGTGATGAGTCAAAGCGCAGGGGATACTGCGGTCAATCCGTGGAGTGTTGTCTTACGAGGTATGCCTTTGCATGGCAACTGCCGTCTGGCTTTTACTAAAGCGCGGCAGGTTGTATCCCAAAACCGGGCAGGTGTCAAATAAAATATCGTTATCATGACTTCAGTATTTTTTAACCATTCGCCAATCGTCGCCCACGCGGGGCGCGTCCTTGACTACTTTTCAGACCGAAACCTATACTCTGCAACTCGATTTACGTTGACCCCGGCGCAAACGGATTTACCCCGCACCCAGCCGGTCGATTCGCCGAAACTATTTCTGAATCCATGCAAAATTTTTTCGTTACCGGCGGGGCGGGCTTCATCGGCTCCGCCTTCGTCCGACTCCTGCTCGCCGAGTACCCAGCCTGCCGCGTCACGAATTTCGACGCGTTGACCTACGCCGGAAATCTGGACAATCTCGCGGGACTCGACGCCGAGCGTCATCGCTTCGTGCGCGGCGACATCTGCGACCGCACAGCCGTCCTCGACGCGCTTGTGGAAGGGGCGGATGTGCTCTTCAACTTCGCCGCTGAATCGCACGTTGACCGCAGCATCCTCTCGGCGGATGAGTTCCTGCGCACGAACGTCCTTGGCACTCAAGTCCTGCTCGACGCCGCGCGCGCGCGGGGCGTCCGACGCTTCGTGCAGATTTCCACAGACGAGGTGATGGGGAGCTTGCCCGAAGACGAGACCGCCTTCTTCACCGAAGGCTCGCCGCTCGCGCCCAATTCGCCTTACGCCGCCTCGAAGGCTTCCGCAGAGCACCTCGTCCGCGCCGCCCGCCACACGCACGGGCTCGACTATGTGGTGACGCGCTGCGGCAACAACTACGGACCGCGCCAGTTCCCGGAAAAACTGATCCCGCTCATCATCACCAACGCGATAAGCGACGAGGCAGTCCCCGTCTACGGCGACGGGCAACAGGTGCGCGACTGGATTTACGTCGAGGATCACTGCCGCGCGATTCTGCTCGCCGCCGGGCGCGGGCGCGCGGGCGAGGTTTACAACGTCGGCGCGCGCAACGAGCGGCGCAACCTTGAAGTCGTCGAGTCGATCCTCGACGCGTTGGAGAAGCCGCGCTCGCTGATCCGCTTCGTCAAGGATCGCCCCGGTCACGACCGCCGCTACGCGATCGACGCCGCGAAGGTCGAGACGGAGTTGGGCTGGCGACCCGTCGAGACGTGGGAGACGGGTTTGCGAAAAACGATCCGCTGGTATGCGGAGAACCCTGCATGGATCGCGCGCGCGCAGAGTGGCGAATACCGCGAGTTCTACGCGCGGCAGTACGGTGCGATTTAGCTATCAGCTGATAGCTTTTAGCTTTCGGCTCACAGCATCATCCATTGGATGAAGTGTCGCAAAGGGCGTCTCGACATCCTAATCTATACAGCTAATAGCTCACAGCTTCTTATGAAAGTTTTG
>JAVXVR010000210.1:0-5516 GCA_032230165.1 Acidobacteriota bacterium
ACGACTCCGAGCGCTCGACCTACAAGACCAGCCTCATCGGCGTCATCGACTCGCAGATCGCGAAGAAATATTATTTCTTCGTCCAAGTCGTCCGCGACATGAACATCTTCGACTTCGACTTCGGTGCGGGGCGCAAGTTCCCGCGCGTGAGCCCCGCAGCTTTGCAGTTTGGTCAGGGCGCGCCGCTCGATCCGGGCGCGGGCGATCTGTGGAACATCCAGACCACGTTCGTCTATCAACCCTCGGCGGCGCTTCGCACCTCGCTCGACTACGCCAAGCAGCGTCTGGTTCGCGACGACACGCACCGCACGGCGTTCGACGAGAATATCATCACCTCGCGCACGACCTACCAGTTCACGCGCTTCCTCTTCGCCCGCGCGCGCCTCGACTACTCGACGCTCGCCTCGCGTCTGCGCGGTCAATTTTTGATGGGCTGGACGCCGAACCCCGGCACCGCGTTTTACGTAGGGTATAACGACGACATGACGCGCAGCGGCTTGAATCCCTTCACGGGGAGTCTGGAGCCGGGATTTCGGCGCAACGGTCGCACCTTCTTCGTCAAAATGTCATACCTGTTCCGGCACAGCTTCGGCGGCTGAAGCCGGGACGGGCGAGTTTCAAGTTCCGGGTCGCGTGGGCGGGTCGGTGGGCTTCTTACCCGCAGTCTCGCGATCCGGAACTTGGAAGCAATTTCTTCGGCGGCGTACAGAGGCACAGACGGCGATGAGTCAAAGGGCACAGCGGGTCCTGCGTGATCTTTTCTCTCCGGGCGTAAATTTTTTCGAGTTGACGAACAAGCCGCCGACCGGCGCGCATGTGAAGAACGAACCGAGGCGGAGACTCCTTGTCTTCGCCGTCGCCGTTTTATGCCTGCTCGTAGCGGCGGCGTCGTCCGCGCAGCAGATCGCACGACTCTCCGGCGACAAAAACGCGAAAGACAAACCCGCAGCCGCGGGCTCAGCCGCGTCCTCCTCCTCCTCCTCGCCCGCGCGTGAGGGGCGCACGCCCCTGCGCCGCCTCGCCTCGCTTCGCGGCGGCGAAACCTCAAGCGGTTGGCGCGTCGTCGTCACGTCCGACGCCGCGCTCGACGACTACACGGCATATCGCGTGGGCGCGCGCTTCTTCGTCCGCCTCCCGCGCGCGGACGCTTCATTGATCTCAAACTCGGTGGGCGTCGCGCTCGCGGGCGCGCGCGTCGAGCAGCGCGGCGCGGACGCGCTCGTTTCGTTCGCGCTTCCACGTGGCGTCTCGGCTCGCGTGCGGCAGACGTTCAATCGCCTCGAAGTGATCTTCGAGACGCGCGACGAAGCAAACGGCGCGGCGAGCGTGCAGGACGCGCAAGCTGCGGGCGGCAGCCAGCAACAGACCCCGCCTCCATCGGCGAAGCCGACGCCGACGCCCGTCACGCCGCAGAGCCAGCAACCCGATCCGGCGAACACTACGCAGACCACGCCCGTGACGAGTGACTCTTCGACCACGAGCGCGACGGTCGGCGCGGCGAAGACGGTCGCCTCCGCGGGCGGTCGCCACACCGTCGCCGTCCCGCCCGAAAAGTCGCAGCCCGTCAATCTCCCGCGCTTTGATAAGCCGCCAGCGATTGACGGCAAGCTCGACGACGAAATCTGGAAGCACGCCGCCGTCTTCAAAGATTTCTACCAGACCGAGCCCGGCGACAACATCGCACCCTCGAAGCCGACCGAGGCTTTCATGGGCTACGATTCGCACTACCTCTACCTCGCCTTCCATTGCTACGACGATCCGAGCCAAGTGCGTGCGCGCGTCGCCAAGCGCGACGAGATTTTCGACGACGATTATGTCGTCGCCTTCATAGACACGTTCCACGATCAGCGCAAAGCCTACGAGGTTGACTTCAACCCGCTCGGCATTCAGGCGGACGCCATTTTCAGCGACTCGAACGGTGAAGACTTCAGCTTCGATCTCGTGATGGAGTCGAAGGGAACGGTCACGTCGGACGGCTACATCATCGAGGCGGCGATCCCTTTCAAGTCTTTCCGCTACGAGGCGGGCAAGGACAAAGTGTGGGGCTTGCAGCTCTTCCGGCGCATCAAGCGCTTCAACAACGAGCTGGATTCGTGGATGCCGCTCTCGCGCGACATCTCCGGCACGCTAATTCAAGCCGGCAGGATCACAGGCATCGAAGGCGTCTCAACCGCCCGCACGCTCGAAGTCATCCCCAGCCTCACCGTCTCCGAGACGGGCAGGCGCGTCCACGCGCAGCCGCCCACGCCCTTCCCGTCGCGCTCAGCCGCGCCCGACACGGGTCGCTTCATCAATCCACCATTCGAGTACGATGTCGGCGTCACGACCAAGTTCACTCTGACGCCGACCATCACGCTCGACTTCGCCTACAACCCAGACTTCGCGCAGGTCGAAGCCGATCAGACGGTCGTCACGGCGAACCAGCGTTTTCCCATTTTCTTTCCCGAAAAGCGACCCTTCTTCCTCGAAGGCAAGGAGATTTTCGACACGCGCAGCAACGTCGTCCACACGCGCGCCATCATCGATCCAGACTATGCTGTCAAGCTCACCGGCAGGCGTGGGCACGACACCTTCGGCTTGATCCTCGCCTCCGACAACGCGCCCGGCAACTTCAGCGAGGACGAGTTGGACGCGCGCCGCCGCACGTTTCTCTCCGAGCCAGACCCCGACAGGCGACGCATCGAGGAAGCGCAGTTCAACACCTTCATGGAACGGTTCGTCGGCAAGAACGCTTACATCGGTGTGGCGCGCGTCAAGCACGATGTCGGTCGCGAGTCGAGCGTCGGCGCGTTCGCCACTGCCTACAGCTTCATCGAGCGGCACGACGAGGTTGGCGGCGTGGAGGGTCGCTTCAAGCTCGATCCCAAAACCTTCGCCGATTTTGAAATCGTCGGCACGACCTCGCGCGCCTTCTTCCGCGATCCCGATCTCGATCCCAACCTCGTGTTCCCGTCGAACCATCCGACCTCGCCCGGCGATCCGGTCTTTCCCGGTCAGAACATCTACCGCACCGGCAACGGCTTCGCCTACAGTTGGGTGCTCGACTACACGGGTCGCCACTTCGGCTACACCCTTCAGGGCAACGGGCGCACGCGCGACTACCGGGCGGACGTCGGCTTCACGCAGCAGACCAACACGAACGACACGTTCGGTGCCGTCCGTCTTTCGACCGAGCCGAACCCGAAGGCGAAACTCACGAAGTTCTCTTTCCAGAACTTCGTGGACGTGTCGTACAACTGGCAGGCGAGTCTTCAAGGCTGGAGCGACGGCACGAACTACAACTTCAACTTCGCGCACCAGACCTTCATGCAGGTAGGGACGAACTTCGGCTACGAGCGCATCTTCGAGGAGGAGTTTGGCGCGCGCCGTGGGTTTGCACGCCCCACGAATCGCTTCATCAACGGCGCGTTCGCGGGCGACGACAACGAGCGGCAGACGCGGCAGAAGACGATCTTCATCTACGCCGAGCGGCAGTTCAACAAACAGTTCTACGCCTCCACGTTCGTCGGCACGCGTCGCGGCGTCTTCGACTTCGACTTCGGCGCGGGTCCGCGCTTCCCGCGCGTCAGCCCCACCGCGCTCAACCTCGGACAGGGCGCGCCGCTCGATCCCGGCTCGGCGAATACCTTCGACGTGAACGCGAGCATCAACTACAAGCCGACGAGCGCGCTCAACCTCTCGCTCGATTACACGAAGGCGCGACTGACGCGACGCGACACAGGACTCATCGCCTTCGACGACAACATCTACGTCGCGCGCGGCACATACCAGTTCACCCGCTACACCTTCGCCCGCGCGCGCATAGACTACGACACGCTCTCGGCGGACGCGCGCGGTCAGTTCCTTCTGGGCTGGACGCCGAACCCCGGCACAGCGTTCTACGTCGGCTACAACGACGATCTCAACCGCAACGGCTTCAATCCCTTCACCGGACAACTCGAACCCGGTTTCCGACGCAACGGGCGCACCTTCTTCATCAAGATGTCATACCTCTTCCGGCGCAGCTTCGAGTAAAAGCAGGCTGAGCCGCGCGGGACGCTTCGATGTGCCCCGCGCGGCTCAGTGTCGGATAGTTGATCAAGAGTCAGTCTGCTTATAACACTCTCACTGTCTCCCCGCAGACGGCTGCGCTGCGTTGCTTGTGGTTAAGTTAGCGAAGAGTTGGAGGTATCTCTCCGGCTCAGCCAGTCCGTAGGCACGAACCCACATGCCCTTTTCAAAATCGCCGAGCAGCGCGACGGGCGAATGCTCGCCACGCCGCGCCGTGTCGCCCGTCAGCGCCTTTAAGAGAATGTCCATCTCTTCCTTGTTGCCTGTGACCAGAGTCCACCCCAGCTTCGCGCCGAATCTCTCGCCCCAGGCTTTGAGACGTTCGGGCGTGTCAACTACGGGGTCGGTGCTGACGGAGATGAGTGAGATGTCTCTGCCGAGGCGTTCGCCGAGCGCCGTCTGAAGCTTCGCGAAGTTTGCGCCCTGCATCGGGCAGACGTAGGTGCAGGAGGTGAAGACGAAGTTGATGATCACCATCTTACCCTTCACGAGATCGGTATAGAAGCGACTTCGCCTACCGTTCTGATCGACGACCTCTATGTCCGGGATCGAAGGCTTCGCGGCGGCAGCGCTGCCCTTCGGCGGGTCTTTGGTCGCGGGCGTCTGGTGACAATTCTCCATGCCGCCCGTCGCCGCGCCTTTCGCAGGCTGCGGGGTTTGCTGCGGCGGCGCGAAGGCGCGCGTCTTGACCGCGCCGCAGAGCAGGGCGAGCACGACGAACGCCGCGATCCGCGCGTGCGCGCGTGGCAAAGATAGACTCTTCAGCCAGTATGCGATGCGCGTTCCTGTTTTTTTGTCTTGAGCAATCATTGTGATACCTCGACGGCGTTGATGTTTGTCGGGGCAGAGGACTTGTCTTCCGCCCCTACAAACATCAATCAACCACAGCTAAGGCTTAGAGAATCGGTTGCGGTACTCGTCGGAGACGAGGAACGCCTTGATGAGGTGGTCGTAGCCGATCCCGTGGGCGATGTCCTGATCGAGCACGCTCGTCCAGTAGTTCAAGCCGGGATCGTCGGGCTGCCTTTGCAGGTAGACGAGGTAGCACAGCCGCACGAACTCCCGGCTGTTAAAGTCCGGCGGCGGGAATGGGTTGCGCAGGTTGGCTGCCCTCGGCTGCTGCTGGAACTCGCTCGCATACCAGAACGCTCTGGACACGTCGATCCGCTTGCGGTCGATGCAGGCGGCGTCGTTGCCGCACTGCGTGATCTGGTTCGTCCAGAAGGCGAGTCCGGCGTCGTCCGCCTCGCGCAGCAGGAAGTCGTAGTAGTGCTGGCGCACGAAGTAGCGCTGATCGTCGATGGCGTTCTGCGACGAGGTGGAGGTGATCTGGATGATCGACGCCACCGAAGGCACGCCGTTTGAGTTGACGAGGAAGAGCATGTAGTGGCCCGGCGGGCAGAGCGTGCCGCTGCCGGGCGCGGTGACGTTCAAGCCGCCGGACGTTTGCCGGTAGCTCAGGATGT
>JAVXVR010000259.1:0-3113 GCA_032230165.1 Acidobacteriota bacterium
TGGTATAGTCCACGCACCGACTTCAACACGACTGCCACGGTTCGATCATTTCGTCGCGTCGATCCGCAGTCAAGCCAACCCGGACGGAGGAAAGCATGTCCTTGCTCAGAGTCTCCCGCGCGCTCACGCTTGCGCTCGCCCTCGTCGCGCCCTGCGCCGTCGTCAGCCCCGACGCTCGCGCACAAGAGTCGCAGGCGCCCGCGCCGTCCTCTTCAAACACGGTCGCGCCCGTGCCCTACTTCTCCGATCCGGCGATCTCGCCCGACCGCGCGGAGATCGCATTCGTCTCGGGCGGCGACATCTGGACAGTCCCTGCGGCGGGCGGCGAGGCGCGTCTGCTCGTCTCGCACCCGGCGACCGAGGCACGCCCCGTCTATTCGCCCGACGGCAAGCGGCTCGCCTTCACTTCGACGCGCACGGGCAACGGCGACCTCTACGTCCTGACGTTCGACACGGGCGAGCTGCGCCGCATCACCTTCGACGACGGAAACGATCTGCTCGACGGCTGGTCGCGCGACGGTCGCTGGCTCTACTTTTCCTCGACGAGCCGCGACATCTCTGGCATGAACGATATCTTCCGCGTCGCAAGCGAGGGCGGCACGCCCATGCAGGTGAGCGCGGATCGTTACACGAACGAGTTTTTCTCCAGCGTCTCGCCGGATAATTCTTCAATCGCGTTTTCGGCGCGCGGTACGTCTTCGGGTCAATGGTGGCGCAAGGGTCATAGTCATTTGGACGAGGCGGAAATCTGGGTGCTGCGCAGCGTGGATGCGAATGCGACTGCCGCGAATTACGAGCGCATCACTGAGGGCGGCGCGAAAGAGATGTGGCCCATGTGGGGCGCGGACGGGCGGACGATCTATTACGTTTCTGACAGGAGCGGCGCGCAGAACCTGTGGAAGCGCGCGCCGGGGCAAGCCGCGAAGCAGGTCACGAATTTCACGAACGGGCGCGTGCTCTGGGCGAACGCTTCTTACGACGGACGCATGATCGTCTTCGAGCGCGACTTCCGCATCTGGAAGCTCGACACTGCGAACGAGCGCGCGGGCGAGGTGCAGATCACGCGGCGCGGCGCGCCCGCAAGTCCCGGCGTCGATCATCTGCGCCTCAGCGATCAGATTCGCGACTTCGCGCTCTCACCCGACGGCAAGAAGGTCGCGTTCATCGTCCACGGCGAGGTTTTTGCCGCTTCCGCCGCAGATGGCGGCGACGCGCAGCGCCTGACATCCACGCCCGCCGCCGAGGCGCAGCTCAACTGGTCGCCCGACAGCCGCCGCGTCGTCTATGTCTCTGACCGCGATGCGACCCCGCACATCTTCTCTTACGACCTCAGCACGAATACAGAGACGCAGCTCACGCGCGATGCTCAATCCGACGACACGCCGCGCTACTCGCCCGACGGCAAGTGGCTCGCCTTTGTGCGCGAGAGCCACGAGCTGCGCGTGATGAATCTGGCGACGAAGGAGCAGCGCGTCGTCGCGTCGGGGACGTTCGACCGCCCGCCGCTCACAGGCGACCGTCCTTACGTCTGGTCGCCTGATAGCCGCTGGATCGCGTTCATCCCGTTCGAGAGCAGGCTCTTTCGCAACGTCCACGTCGTCCGCGCCGATGGCGTCGCGCCAAACGTGGGTCAGCCCGTCAGCTTCCTTGCGAACACAGGCGTCAACACGGTCTCTTGGAGTCCTGACGGGACGTTCATCCTCTTCGATACGAGCCAGCGCACGGAGACGGGGCAGCTTGCGCGCATCGATCTCGTTCCGCGCACGCCGCGCTTCCGCGAGGATCAGTTCCGCGAACTCTTCCGCGAAGAGACGCCGCGCACCCTCACGCCACGCCAGCCCGACGACCAGCGCCTGCCCCAGCCGCCGACCGAGCCGTCGCCCACGCCGTCTGCTTCTCCTTCAGCCTCGCCTTCACCGTCGCCCGCAGGCGCGAACGCGAACGACAAGAAGGCGACGAAGAACGTCGAGGTCGTCTTCGACGGCATACGCCGACGCCTGAGTCTGCTGCCCACGGGTCTCGACGTGAACTATCACGTCATCAGTCCCGACGGAAAGTGGGTCGCGATGATCGCGTTCGTCGCGGGGCAAGAGAACTTGTACGTCTATTCGCTCGACGAGCTGTCGCGCGAGCCTGCGGTCGCGAAGCAGTTGACCTCGACGCCGGGCGGCAAGGGGCTCGCGCAGTTCTCAGCCGACAGCAAGGAAATCTTCTTCATCGATCAGGGACGGCTTTCGGTCGTCAACCTCGAAGGGCGCGTGCGCCCTCTGGCGGTGGCGGCGGAGATGGACGTTGACTTCGCGAAGGAGAAGTTGGAGGTCTTCCGCGAGGCTTGGACGTGGCTGCGCGATCATTATTACGACCCGCAGTTTCACGGCGCGAACTGGGATGCGGTGCGCGCCGACTATGAGCCGCGCATCGCGGGCGCGCGCACGCCCGACGAGATGCGTCGGCTGTTGCAGTTGATGGTCGGCGAGCTGAACTCTTCGCACAGCGGCGTCGGCGCGCCCTTTTCGGTGGGCACGGGCACTTCGACGGGGCGGCTCGGCGTGCGCTTCGACCGAGCCGAATACGAACGGAGCGGGCGGCTGCGTATTACCGAGATCATCTCGCTCGCGCCCATCGATCTCACGCGCAGCGTTAAAGTCGGCGACTACATTCTCGCCGTTGATGCCGCGCCCATCACGGCGCGCACGAATCTCGACGAGCTTTTGAGTTACAAGATTAACCGTCGCGTCAATCTCACCGTCGCTTCAACAGCCGACGGCACAGACAAGCGCGAAGTGGCTGTCAGACCGATCAACGGCGCGACGGAGAAAGGGCTGCTCTACCGCAAGTGGGTTGATGAGAACCGCGCCTACGTCGAGCGTGTGAGCAACGGTCGGCTCGGCTACGTGCACATGTTCGACATGGGCGAGGCGTCGCTTGCGCAGCTCTACATCGATCTGGACGCCGCGAACCACTTACGCGAGGGCGTCGTCGTGGACGTGCGCAACAACAACGGCGGCTTCGTCAACCCCTACGCCATTGACGTGCTCGCACGTCGCGGTTACCTCACGATGACGGAGCGCAACCAGATCGCCGCGCCGGCGCGCACAGTGCTCGGTCAGCGC
>JAVXVR010000024.1:0-6136 GCA_032230165.1 Acidobacteriota bacterium
GCTTTCGCGGTAAAGGACTATGAGGTTCTTCATTTCCTTACTTGGGGGCGTCACTTTGATCTTTACCTTCCTTAACTTCGTCCCGTCTGCGCCTCCAACGTCTGCCGGAGAAAATCCGACCGTGTACTGGTAACGCAAGTCGAGCGCGATGCCGTCGGCGATCTCGTTCATCTCCGCGGGGGTCGCTGGGAAGAGCGCGTGACCGCCCGAAGCCGTTGCCAACTCATCCAATTCTTCTTTCCCTCTCTCCAACTCTTTATCGTAGAAGGGCCAATCAAATAAGGAAATCGGGTACAACAGCGTGTCGGAACTCAGTAGCCTGCGCTTCAACTCTTTGAACGTCACCTGATGAGAGAAGGTATCACTGTCGCCGTCCGTCAAAATCAACAGAACGCGCTTCCGTAAGGAACTACCCGCAAGTTTATCCAGTGCCTCAGCACACGCATCGTAGAGAGCGCCGTTGGCTTTATTCTTCCCCGTCGGCTGAGTAGAACTAGCTAGATCGTTGATCTGACTCAAAGCGTCAGTAAGAGTTTTAGCGTCCCGCGTCCAATCGGTTAACTTGTAGGTCTTGCTGTTGAACGCCCAGATGAAGAATTCGCTAGACGCAGGACTGCCCCGCAGGATACGCATCAACGCATGGCGGATGTCGTCAAGCCTAGCGGTGGTTGTCGTTGGACCGGGGTGGAGTCCGAGGTCAGTCCTGACGGCGATCATCGAGCCGGAGATGTCGAAGAGCACGCCGATGCTTGCCGGTTCACCTACAGGGCTGAAACTCGTGATCTCGCGTGGCGTCTTTCCGTCGAAGACGGTGAACTGCTCTTTAGTTAGATCGGTGATGTAATGCCTTTTCTCGTCCGTCACGCTAACTGCGAGCAGCCTCTCGCCAGTCGCGGAAGAAGGTGGGGCGACGTTGGACGTGCGATCATTCGCTTGTTGTGCGTCAACGCCGAAGGCGGAGGAGAACAAAACCAGTGATACGCAAAGCGGACCCAAAAGGCGTGATGCTTGGTTCTTAGGAAGAGAGTTCACCGAAGACACTTCCTTTGTGAGAATTAAAGGCGCACCTGTTTAAAAGCCGGGAGCGAGATTAGACCGTGCGCTATTCGGCGCGCAAGACTTGGGTGATGGTCTCGCGGAGTTTCTTGGGCGAGGGCTCGGCGGCGGCGAGTTGTTGGGGCTTGCGCCAGTTGTCGAGGATGGCGACCTTCTGGGCGCAGGCGACGGTGCAGAAGGGCGCGCAGTGCTTCTCTGTGTCGTACTCGCGCACCACGTCGGCGGTCGTGTAGTCGGCGAGCGGCGTGCCGGGGTAGCCGCGCTGCTGCGAGCACCAGTGGACGAGCCCGTCCTCGCAGATGTAGAGGTAGCGCGCGCCGGAGCGACAGCGCCAGTCGTTCGCTTTGCCCGCGATGAGATTCTCTTGAAACCAGTCGAGGCGCGCGTACTCGCGGCGTCCGACGTTCCGGGCGAGCTGCCACAGACCCTGCCACGCGCCCTTCACCTCGAAGGGCTGGTAGTCGTGATGGTCGGGCAGCTTCTGCACCTCGCGATAGACGCGCCGCTCGCTCTCGCTCAAGGGTTTCAACTCGCCGCCGCCGTCGTGAATGACGCCGATGGTGGAGGTGAAGCCGAGCTCTAATGCGCGACGGTCGATCTCCAACGCGTCTTCGGGCTTGCGGACGCCGCTGCCGATGACGGAGTTGATGTTGACTTGAAAGTCGGCGTGCTCGGCGAGCCAGCGCAGGCGCTTGTCGAGAAGTTTCAGAGACTTCTTCGAGACCTCGTCGGGCTCGACGTTGTCTATGCTGATCTGTAGATAGTCGAGACCGGAGCGATTAAACTTTTCGATCTTTTCGGGCGTCAGGTAGAAGCCGTTGGTGATAAGCCCGGCGAGCATCCCGCGTCGGCGAATGTGTCGGACGATCTCGTAGATGTCCGGGTGCATCATCGGCTCGCCGCCGGAGATGGTGACGACGGACGTGCCTAAGCTCGCAAGCTTGTCGAGCCGCCGCTTCATCTCGTCGAAGGGCACGGGGTCGGAGGTCTTGTCGTACTCGTTGCAGTAGGTGCAGGCGAGGTTGCAGCGGCGCATCGGGATGACGTGCGCGAGCACGGGGTGATCGGTCGAAAACAGCGCGCGCGTGATGAAGCGCGCCTCGCGCAGTTTGATGCTGAGAAATGTGCTGCGTCTCATCTGTCGGTCTATCGAAGCAAGGCGCGCGCCACTGCGATGCGCGCCGCTCAGGAGCGAAGGGTCGCGTGAGAAGATACGAGAAACCACGCCCGCGATGCAAGCGAGCGGACGCCTGCCTAAGATGAAAAAGACGACACCTGTCGCCGGATCGCTTCACCGGAATCAAACGCCTTGCCCGGTTCGCCGAGGCTATCCGGTCTGTGTACAGGAGGGCACGCCCCGTCGCCCCGATTCGTAAGCTGAAAATGGTGAAGGGCTCCGGTGAAAAAACGCCGGAGCCCTTCGGCTTCCAACCTGACTTGTCAGAATCTTAGCCGCGCAGCTTCTTCACGTCCGAGCCGAGGTCGAGCTTGAAGTCGCTCTTGGCGACCTGCGCGTTGCGCTCGACGTTCATCAGTCGCACGGTGGTCGAGTCGCCGTTCTTCTCGATGACCTTCGTCTGAATGGGCATCCCCGTGCCGTCAACCCAGATTTCCTCGTACTGGAAGCTGGCACTGCCCTTCGGAACGAGCTTCATGTGGTAGGTGGCAACGCCGCCCCACAGCGTTTCGTCGTAAACGTCCTGCACGTCGAAGCTGCTCTTGAGCTGCGCGGCGGAGGCGTTCAAGCCGAAGCCGAGGACGCTTGAGACCTTCGCGTTCTTCGAGGAGGTCGCGCCAACCCAAGCCGTGTTGCGGCGCGGGCTAAAGAGCGTGTACTGCCCGTCGGCAACCGCCAAGGTTTCCTGCACGGGGCTCTTCCAGTCCACACGCACGAAGGCGTTGCGACCCGCTCCCGGCAGGTAGAGCACCGTGCCCGTGCGCTTGTCCGTGTCTTTGATCTGCGCGTTGTACTTCTCCATGCTGATGCCAGCGCGGAGGCTGCGCAGGTCGCGGCGGTTACGCTCCATCTTGTTGAAGATCGAGCTAACGAGTCCTGCACCTTGAGCATTCGCGGGGGGAACTGTCGTGAGCGCGGCGGCGGCAATCATGATGACTGCCATGCCAAGCGCAAAGTATTTCTTCATGCTAACTCCTTCAAGAAATGGGGGAAACTCTGCCCGTCGCCCGGCTCGTTTGAAAAACCGTGCGATTATTAGAAAATAGCTATTCGATGTCAACCTCATAAGCGACGATCCGACCACCCTCGCCCCTGACAGGACTCACTGCCTTCACCCGCACGTCGGAACGATTCGTCAACTCTCTGGCGCGCCGTTCCAACTCATCTGTGCCGGGGTTCGCCGGAAGATTCTCCGACCAAGGGAGCAGCATCTTCGTCGCCGCCTTCGAGCTACTTTGATGCGCCGCAGTGGACGCCGGTTCGCCCGTCGCGAACCATGCTGGGGGCGTCAAAAAGATGAACGCGAGGATGAGCGCCGACAACACGTCGTACTGCCAGGAAGTACGCCCGTAAGACCAGAAAAGGATTTTTTTCAGTAGTCCCAGCAAACAGATTTACCCGGCGGAAATGCGAGGAAGGCGACCGGAGGCGGTAGGCTTGCGACGTTTAGGCTTGAAAACGCGCCAAACTGACCTGCCGGGCTGAATTATAACTGTACGCCGGTGTTTGGCGCAACTATCTGCCCGTCTCTCATCTGGACGATCTGGCGGCACATGGCGGCGGCTTCCGGGTTGTGCGTGATCATGATGATGGTCTGGTTGAAGCGGTAGTTCATTTCTTGAAACATATTCAGCACGATTGCCGAGTTCTCCGTGTCGAGATTTCCGGTCGGCTCGTCGGCGAGAATGATGGCAGGCTGGTTGATGACGGCGCGTGCGAGGGCGACTCTCTGTTGCTCGCCGCCCGAAAGCTCAAGCGGCTTGTGATGCATCTTGTCTTCGAGCTTGAGGAGCTTCAGGACTTCGCGCCGACGTTCTTCGCCGTCCTTTGTGCCGCCGCCACCATCTCGCCCGCCCGCGTGGATGCGCTCGGCGAGTCGTAAGTTTCCCTCGGCGGTCAAAGTCGGGAAGAGGTTGAAGCGTTGAAAGACGAAGCCGATCTTGCGTCGGCGAATGTCTGTGCGGCGTGCGTCTGAGGCGGCGGTCATGTCCTCGCCGTCAATCGAGATGCGCCCGCTCGTGGGCGTGAGCAAGCCGCCCATCAGATGCAGCAGCGTTGACTTGCCGCACCCCGATGGTCCCATGATGGCGAGAAACTCGCCCTCCTCCACGTCCAGAGAGACGCCGCGCAGCGCGTGCACGTCCACGCTCCCGACGCGATAGACCTTGGCGAGATTTTCGGCTTGGAGAATTGTCTTCATAAAGAACGTGACAAGTAAACCGTGACAAGTGACAAGCAAATCCGGCTAGTAGTTTTGCTTGTCACTTGTGACTTGTCACTTGTTACTCATAAGACAGAGCCGTGACCGCGTCGAGGCTCGCGGCGCGCATCGCCGGGTAGAGCGCGCCGAGCACCCCGCCGCCGACGCCGATCAGCGCCGCCACCACTGCCCAACGCCAGCCGTACTCGAAAGGGAGTCCGTAGGCGCGATGGATCAAGAACCCCGCGGCGAGCGAAGCGGCGAAGCCGACGACGAGACCGAGCAGGCTGATGACGAGCGCCTCCCGCTCGATGAGCGAGACGATGTAGCCGCGCGACGCGCCGAGCGCTTTCAAGACGCCGATCTCGCGCGTCCGCTCCGTGATCGTCGTGTACATCGCGAGCATCACGACGAGCCCGCTCACGATTGCCGACAAGCCCACCAGCGCGCGCAGGAAGACGCCGAGGAACGGGATGCTCTTCTCGAAGTTGAACATCGGCAGGTCACTCGTGAACTGCACCTTGTTGCCCCGCGTCTTTTCGTTAGCCTCGATGCGGCGCGCGAGATCGACCGCATCGATCCCCGGACGTGCCTTGACGAAAATGTAAGAGCACTTGCCCGGCGACTCCATCACATCCTGCATCGCGGCGAGAGTCATCTTGACGCGCGCACCCGCCTCCGGCGAATAGACGCCGACGATGCGGTAGGGCTTGCCGCCGAAGATGCTGAGCGTACCGCCCACTCCCATCTTGTTGTTCTGCGCCTTCGTCTCGTCGATCACGATCTCGTCAGCGGCTGCGGGCGCGCGCCCATCAACCAACTGAAGCCCGTTCTGCTCCGCGAAGGGCTGCCACTCGACACCCTCGATGAACTCGAAGCCGAAGCCGCGCCCGCCCTCGAAGATGTAGCGGATCGCGGGCACGGCTGACTCCACGCCGTCAACCTTCCGTAGCTCGTCTACGTACTTTGTCGAGACGTTCGCCGTCGAAGAGGTCAGCTCCAGCCCGCCCGGTCGCGTGAAGATAATTTCGGCGCGCAGATTCGACGAGCGACGCTGAAGGTCGTTCGACATCCCGCGCGAGAGTCCCGTAAACAGCATCACGAGCGCGACGCCGAGCGCCACCCCCGCCACGCTGATGAGCGCGCGCAAAGGTCGCTGGCGGATGTTGTTGACGACGAGGTTGTCCATCACTCAAGTCTGGAGTCTGGAGTCTGGAGTCTGGAGTCGAAAACCAAAGACTTTCTTGCCTTTGACTTCAGACTCACGACTCCAGACTCCAGACTTTTTAGTCACGGCTTTCTGGCATCGAGATCGACCACCTTGAGGTTCGACCTGTTTTCGAGGACGAACGCTTCGGGCGGATAGGGCTGATCGACTTTAACGGCGTCGGGCGTCTGGTAGTTGATGCGGATCGAATAGCGATCCTGCGGGCGCGTCAGCTCGATCTCCGTCGGGAGCGTGTACGTGCCGCCCTCGCCGAAGGGCTTCGGGTTGCGGTACAAGACATCGGTCGTCAACTGACCGCGCCCGTCAAAAGTCTGGACGCGTGCCAGATGCACGCCGCCGAAGCGGTCGAACCAGAAGCGGCGCAGCAGTCGCGCGCGCCCCTCCGCTTCGGGCTGCAACTCCTCTAACTGATAATAGCCATGCACGACGCGTGCCGTCTTCGCCGCGCCCGCTCGCGGGTCAGACTCTTCCGCGA
>JAVXVR010000292.1:0-8110 GCA_032230165.1 Acidobacteriota bacterium
AGATAGGGAGTTTCAGTCGTCATTGGAGGTTAGAGCAACATCTGTGCCCGGAAGAAAGTGCATGTGGGAGTGGTCTCGTCGGCGAACTCGTCGGCGAATTTGGGAAATATCACCCAGACCGGAGCGAAATTTTACTGACCGGGTTTCGTCTGCGAGGCGTGGAACGGCGGACTCGCCATCGGGGAAGGCGTCTAACTCGCCCTGGACTGAAGAACTTCGGCGAGGGCATTCAAGAGCTTTTCCGCCGTGAAGGGCTTGGGCAGGAAGGTGTGGCCGCCGACGCTCGCAGCCTCGGCGGCCTTGTCGCTCGCGCCCAGCCCGCTTGCGGCGATGATCCTGACCTTAGGATTCATCTTCTGGAGCGCGAATACGACGCGGGCAAACCGTCATTGCGAGTGTGCCGAACTGAAAAACTTCAACGCCCTTGTCCCGCCCCGACTGAAGGGTGCTGAATCACCCCGCCGCTTGTGCGACGCGCTCCGCTTCGATCTCTTTGATCCGCGCGCGTAGCCACTCCTTGACCGTCTTCTCGATGAGCGACTGGTTGTCTTTCAGCTCAAGGTCTTCGACCGTCTCGCCACGCTCGTTGAGCGGGATGTGATGGCAGGGAACTGTCTCGCCTCGCTTCTCCGCGGGCACGAAGTCGTCGAGCAGACACTCTTCGCAGGAGTGCGCGCGGTACGGGTAGCCGTAGTTGACGCAGGAGAGCGAGTCCTGAAAGACCGAGGCGGACTTCCGGGGCGTGCGCACCGAGCGACCGTAGCCGCCGGCTTCGAGGAAGTCGAGTTCCATCCCCAAGACTTCGAGGACATCGCGTTCGTCTGTTGACATAACATTCACCTCTCACTAAATCGCGACGGGCGTTGCGCGCTCGTCGTCAAAACAAGGGTCAGCCCGAAGGGCTGCACAAAGCCACAAGCATTTTGTCTTTATTCATCATTCTGCGTTCCGCGTTTCTGCGAGTTGCTTGTACTGCCGCCAGCGTTCTTCCACATCGGCTTGCGCCTGACTGAGCAGCAACCCGGCGACCTCCGGGTCGCTCTGCTGGAGCATCCGGTAGCGCGCCTCCGTATAGATGTAGTCCTGCAAGGGAATCTTCGGCGCGCCGGAATCGAGTTGGAACGGATTCTTGTTTTCGCCCGCGCGCGCGGGGTCGTAGCGGTAGAGCGACCAGTAGCCGGAATCGACCGCGAGCTTCTGGTGGTGCATCCCGTGCGCCATGTCCATGCCGTGCGCGATGCACTGGCTGTAGGCGATGATGAGCGACGGTCCCTCGTGCGCCTCGGCTTCCCGGAAAGCCTTGATGGTGTGCGAGTCGTTCGCGCCCATCGCCACCTGCGCGACGTAGACGTTGCCGTAGGCGGTCGCCATCAGACCGAGGTCTTTCTTCTTCGTCGCCTTGCCCCCGGCGGCGAACTTCGCCACCGCGCCCAAGGGCGTCGCCTTCGAAGCCTGTCCGCCCGTGTTCGAGTAAACTTCGGTGTCGAGCACGAGGATGTTGACGTTCTGACCGGAAGCGAGCACGTGATCGAGCCCGCCGTAGCCGATGTCGTAAGCCCAGCCGTCGCCGCCGACGATCCAGACCGAGCGTTTCACAAGCGCGCCGCACACCGAGAGGAGATCGCGCGCTTCGGGGTCGAAGCTGTCCTTGAGCTTCGCCCTGAGCGCGGCGACGAGCGTGCGCTGCGTGTTGATGCCCTCCTCCGTCGCTTGATCGTCGGCGAGCAACTGATCGGCGAGGGCGTCGCCGATCTGCGCTCTCAGGCGGTTGACCAACTCGCGCGCGTAAAGGCTCTGGTGATCGAGCGCCATCCGCATCCCGAGACCGAACTCGGCGTTGTCCTCGAACAGAGAGTTCGACCACGCGGGTCCGCGCCCTTCGGCGTTCACGGTGTAGGGCGTGGTTGGCAGGTTGCCGCCGTAGATCGACGAGCAGCCGGTGGCGTTGGCGACGACGGCGCGGTCGCCGAAGAGCTGCGTGACGAGCTTGATGTAGGGCGTCTCGCCGCAGCCCGCGCACGCGCCCGAGAACTCGAAGAGCGGTCGCAAGAGCTGCACGTTCTTCACCGAGTCGAACTTCATCGCGCCGTTCTTCGGCGCGTCGGGGAGTCGCAAAAAGTAGTCCCAGTTGATGCGCCCGCTCTCGAGAAGCGGCGCCAGCGCAGCCATGTTGAGAGCCTTGCGCGCGGGCGTAGACTTGTCCTTCGCCGGGCAGACCTCGACGCAGAGCTGGCAGCCCGTGCAGTCTTCGACCGCGACCTGAATCGTGTAACGCTTGTCGGGGAACTCGCGGAACTTCGAGCCGATGGTCTTGAAGCCTTCGGGGGCGGAGGCAAGATCAATTTCGTCGCAGAGCTTCGCGCGGATGGTCGAGTGCGGGCAGACCATCACGCACTTGCCGCACTCGATGCACAGGTCTTGCTCCCAGACGGGCACGTCGAGAGCGATGTTGCGCTTCTCCCACTGCGAAGTGCCGACGGGGTACGTGCCGTCCGAGGGGAGCGCGCTCACGGGGAGCGCGTCGCCGCGACCGGCGAGGATTTCGGCGGTCACGTCGCGCACGAACTTCGGCGCGGACGCAGAGACTGCGGGCGGTCGCTCGAGCGTGCTCGTCGCCAGCGCGGGGACTTCGACTTCGTGCAGGTTGGCGAGCGCGGCATCAACGGCGGCGAAGTTCCGGCGCACGACCGGCTCGCCGCGCTTGCCGTAAGTTTTTTTGATCGACTCCTTGATCTTCGCGATTGCCTCCTCGCGCGGGAGCACCCCGCTGATCCGGAAGAAGCAGGTCTGCATGATCGTGTTGATGCGCGTGCCGAGGTCGTTCTCGCGCGCCACCGCGTAGGCGTTGATCGTGTAGAACTTGATCCGCTTTTCGATCAACTGTCGTTGGACAGGGAGCGGCAGTTGAGCCCAGACCTCCCCCGCGGGGAACGGGCTGTTCAGGAGGAACGTCGCGCCTGTCGCGGCGGCTGCGAGTACGTCGTAGCGTTCGAGGAAGTTGAACTGGTGGACGGCGACGAAGCTGGCGCGCTGGATGAGGTACGTGCTCTTGATCGGGTGCGGTCCGAAGCGCAGGTGTGAGACCGTGATCGCTCCCGATTTTTTCGAGTCGTGAACGAAATAGCCTTGCGCGAAGTTGTCGGTCTCCTCGCCGATGATCTTGATCGTGTTCTTGTTCGCGCCCACGGTTCCGTCAGCGCCCAAGCCCCAGAAGAGCGCGCGCACTTCGTCGTCGGGCTCGGTCGTAAAAGAGGGATCGAAGTCGAGCGAGGTGTGCGTCACGTCGTCACGGATGCCGACGGTGAAGTGGTTCTTCGGCACGGGCTTCTTCAACTCGTCGAAGACGGCTTTCGCCATCGCGGGCGTGAACTCTTTCGACGCGAGCCCGTAGCGGCCCCCCGTCACGCGCGGCAACCGCGCGAAGGGCGACTCTCCGGCGAGCACGCTCTCGCCGATTGTCGTGAGCACGTCCTGATAAAGCGGCTCGCCCGCGCCGCCCGGCTCTTTCGTGCGGTCGAGGACGGCGATCGCCTGCGTGGTCTTGGGGAACGCCGCGAGCAAATCCAGCTTAGAGAACGGGCGATAGAGGCGAACTTTGACGAGCCCGACCTTCTCGCCGCGCGCCGTGAGCGCGTGCAAAGTCTCCTCGGCGGTTTCACACCCCGAACCCATCATCACGACGACGCGCTCGGCGTCCGCCGTGCCGACATAGTCGAATAGTTTGTACTGCCTGCCGGTGCGCGCGGCGAGTTTGTCGAAGGTCTCCTGCACGAGGGCGGGCGTCGCGTCGTAGAAGGGGTTGGCGCGCTCGCGCGACTGGAAGAACACGTCTGGGTTCTGCGCCGTGCCGCGCATGACGGGTCGGTCGGGGTTGAGAGCGCGCCCGCGATGCGCGCGGACGAGTTCGGGAGTGATGAGCGCGCGCATGTCGTCTTCCGTGAGCCGCTCGATCTTCGCGATCTCGTGCGAGGTGCGGAAGCCGTCGAAGGCGTGGAGGAAGGGGAGGCGCGCTTTGAGAGTCGCGGCTTGCGAGACGAGCGCGAAGTCCATCACCTCCTGCACCGAGTTTGAGAACAGAACCGCCCAGCCGCAGGAGCGCGCCGCCATCACGTCGGAATGATCTCCGAAGATGGAGAGGGCGTGCGTGGCGATGGCGCGCGCGGCGACGTGGAAGACCGTCGGGGTCATCTCACCCGCGATCTTAAACATGTTCGGGATCATCAACAGCAGCCCCTGGCTTGACGTGAACGTGCAGGAGAGCGAGCCCGCCTGGAGCGTGCCGTGTAGCGCGCCCGCCGCGCCGCCCTCCGACTGCATCTCGCACACCGTCGGCTTGACGCCCCAAAGATTCTTCTCGCCGGCGGCAGCCCAGGCGTCCGCGTTCTCGCCCATGTTCGACGAAGGGGTGATCGGGTAGATGGCGATTACCTCGTTGGTCTTGTAGGCGACGTAAGAAGCCGCCTCGTTGCCGTCAATCGTGACTCTCTCTCGTGTCATCTGTGTAGTTCCCGGTGGATAATTTTGGGCACGCGTTAACGCTTCGAGCGCGGGCTCGTGGTCATCGGGCGGCGTCGCGGCACGATCAACTTGGGCAACACTCATGCCAGCGTGCGACGCGCGGATTCCGGCGTGCGTGCGGTCAGCCGCGACTTCGTCTCACGAAAATTCCCCACGCGACTGCGGAAAAACTCTCAAGGGCTTGGCGGCTGCGAGCTGAAGTCCGCGCTCGACGGCGACGTGTACCACATCGAGTTCACATTCGAGCGCGCTCAGGCGAAGAACGCGACAACGGGCATCGAGACAGACGCGTCGGATTGAGCATAGACCGTGTGAGCGCGCGCGAGCCTGCCCGGTCGCCGACGCGGGGCGTCAGACGAAAGGGCAGGCTCGCGCGTTTCCTAGCGACCCGGAAGTTTGCGTGGGCGGCGTCAGTGTGAGGCGTAGCCGCCGCGCCGGGGCGTGCCGCCGTGCAGCAGCCTCGCCGTCTCGTCCGGTTGCTTCCCGCCGACTTTGCGTAGCGCCGTCGCGCCGGTGTGTCCTTCCGTCAGCAGCCGGTGGATCGAGTTTTCCTCCAGCCCCCAACCCGCGAGGACGGCGTGCACACGCCCCTCTTCGCCGGGCGCATTAGTCTGAAGGACGACGTTGCTATCTGTGTCTTTCGTTCTCATGAGTCACACTCCCTGCCGCGCCTTAGAGCGCGGGCTTCGAGAAAACAGTTAGGTCGAGCAGTCGAGCCCCGTACTCCGCGGGTCGTCTACAGCCGCTGCATCACGACGGTGACCACAGGCGCGTCGCCAGCGGTGCGGGAGTAGGAGACCCAGTAGCCCGCCTGCGGGTACTTCACGAGCCTGTAGATCGTGCCGCCCTCGCCGGGTGCGACCGCGACGCCGAGTACCGACTGCGCTGCCGGAGCTGTTGCTCCGAGGTAGCTGACGCAGACGGCTTTCACCTTGAGAGCTTCGTCGTAAAAGATTTGAGCCATCTCCTGCTCGGAGAAAGAGTAGTAGTCTTGCGCGTCGGACTTATCGGCGGGCTCGCCTAGCTTCTGGCGCGCCTCCGCTGCGGTCATGCCGATGCGGACGCCGCGATAGTCGCGCAGCGCGGGCTGGTCGCTCTGCTCGACGATGGCAGGCTGTTCCCGCGCCGCACGCCGGTTGGTCTGCGCGTGCACGCCCGCGAGCGGGGCGGAGAGGGTGAGGGTCAGCAGGGCGAGGAGGACTACTTCGACCAGCATCCTGAAGATTCGGTTCGTTGAGACTGAGATCATGGTCTGTCCATCCTTTCCTGAGAACGGCGCACTGCTGAAGGTCTCTGCGTCGGAGCTAGCCTAACCATGAACTCGCAAGGGCTGTGCCGGGCGGGTACGCAAATTCTTCGGGGCGTTTCGCGCGGTCGCGGCGATAGAGGCTGCGGGCTTTCACGCAGCCATGGGGAACTTCGCGCAGCCTGAGCGCGCCGCCGGGGCATCTAACGTTTCGATCCGGAAGCGTCGGGCATCGCGATGAAAACGCAGGCGCTGTTGTCAGCTACTGCGCTTGCAGCGACGCCTCCATCTCGACCGCGCGCGGGAAGAGGACGTTGTTTTCGAGGTGGATGTGCTGGTGCAGATCAGCCTCTAAGGCGGCGAGCGCGTTGTAGAGCGTGTGGTAGCTCATGCAGGCGTCTTCGGGCGCGGCGTAGTCGCCGGTCGTCGCGCGCAACTCGCGCAGGAGGTCACCCGCCGCGTCGTGCTCGAACATCAGCATGCGGACGGGGTTGCTCACCGTCCCGAACGGTGCGAACGGCGCGGGCGATCTCTGCGCGACGGCGGATTCGAGCGCGATGACGTAAGGGAACAGCACGCGCTCCTCTTTGAGCATGTGCGGTCGCAGCTCGTCGCAGAGCCGCGCGAAGAGAGCGCCGACTTCGAGTAATGCAGGGTGGTTCTCGCCGTGCTTGCCGCAGACTTTCTCGACGAGCGCCGTGATGCGCGCCATCTCCGCCGTCGTGAAGACGTGGTGTTTCTCGACGATGTGGCTGATTAGCTCCGCGAGGGTCAGCGACTGAAAGTCCAACGCGCCGCCGTCCCGTGCAGGTGACCGATCTTCCAATAGCCCGACCACCTCCTCAATCTGTACGCCCGCCGCCCGGCAGGCGTCCGAGAGCGTGTGGCTGCCGCCGCAGCAGTAGTCGATCCTCAGCCGCTCGAAGACGCGCGTGGCGTCGGGCATCGCGAGCGCCAGCTCGCGCACCGTCCTGTTCGTGTCGAGTGTCATGATGAAATTCAATCCTCCGATTGTCAGTGTCGTTTGAAACGGGCGATGCGCCGTGATCGCCGTTACCGCGGGTACAGGTATTGCAGTTCACGTTCCACGCGGACAACACGGATGACGGCGCGCACGCAATCAATCTCGCGCCCGCCCCGTGCCGGCGGCTTTAAGTGGAGACTTGAAGGGAAGTAACGGCGACGCGCGGCCACCGCCCCATCATCCTGGGTAACTCTTGTCAGTCAAGGGAGCCATCCAAAGCCTGCCATAGTAGATTCAGAAAGTGCTGACAGTGCCACGGATCGAAAACTGAAAAGAGCGAAATGAAAAACGACTGGTGCGTAAATGACGCACCCTGCCGCTCGCCTCCAACCGTTGCCGTGCCTTCAGCTCACCATCGCCCCGGTCTGACTACCCCTGTAAGTAAAAGCCGCCGCGAGTTTGAGTTCTCGCGGCGGCCAGTTCGGCTAGAAGCGGTCTCATAAATACCCGTGCTAGCATTTCGGCATGGCACGAGGCGAAGAACTAACAGACGAACAATGGGCGGTCATCGAGCCGCACCTGCCGGAACTCCCCAGTCGAGAAGACGGACGCGGCAGACCGTGGCGAGAGAACCGCGAGGTAATGAACGGCATCCTCTGGATACTGCGCTCAGGCGCGAGGTGGAAAGACTTACCCGCCCGCTTCCGGCAGTGTTTTAGCAACTAATGCTAAATCAGTTGTAATAATTAACTCGGGACTAAGCCGGACTGATTCATCTTGATAATGACCAATAACATTCGCAAGAAATGCGACACACTTAGCTACATCAGTGGCAGGGTTAAAGCTTTCTCGATAAACGAACGCTTCTAATGCGTCAAAAGCAAAATCTTTGACTGACCTTACAGTGGGCAGATTGATTGAACATTAATCTACAAACTTATGAGGTAAGCATCGGCGCGCATCGTAACCCTAAGCAATCCCAACAATCAAAAACTTAACTAGAGACTAAAAATTTCAATAACTAGCAGAAGCCCTGGCAAAGCGCGGGCTAGATATTACATATCTTTGAAAGAGGAGGTGAGATGACAAATATCGAAGACTAGCATTAAGTGATTTTACCGTGCAGGGTGTCGCTACATTTTCCGCTACATAGCAATAATTCACTAACATTAAGAGTACAAGAGAGCTAGGGGTAAGCTCTTGATTCGGTTGGGGAAATATTGAAGGCGGCGGTCGGAATCGAACCGACGAATAAAGGTTTTGCAGTTTCAAAAAGCCTCTTCACCTGAGTAATGCTAAGTTATTTTGTGTGCGTTTCTATTGGATTTTTAGCGTTTTGAATTATACTTGAATAGGCTGAGTTTTGATATGTTTTGGCTATT
>JAVXVR010000381.1:0-5346 GCA_032230165.1 Acidobacteriota bacterium
GCGGCGGCGCAAGTCTTGCTCGCACAGTTTCCCCTCTCGTTCAAGCGAATGGTCGCGCTCGGCGATGCTGACAAGGGTCGCAGCCTACGCTTCCTCTTCCACCCTTTGCCGCTTTTCAACAACAGCGTCGGCGTCCACGACATCGGCTTGATGAGCGGTCGCACGGACGCGACGCAACTGCTCGCAGCTTGCGGTGACGGCATTCACGCGCTCTACGTCGCGGGCAGTTTCCTGCCGCGTCACTTCGCTGCACACGAGGACGCGCTCTCAAAATTAGATTTTCTCGTCGTGCAAGAGATGTTTGAGACCGAGACGACGCGACACGCAGACGTGGTGCTGCCCGCCGCCTCGTTCGCCGAAGTGGACGGAACATATACGAACAACGCGGGACAGGTTCAGCGCGTGCGACAAGCGATCCCGCCCGTCCACCAGTCGCGTCCTGACTGGATGATCACCGACTTGATCGCGCGCGAGATGGGCAAGGAGTTCGGCTACCAGCTCTCGGCGAGCCGCGTCTTCTCGGACATCGCACAGAACGTTCCGGCTTACGAAGGCATACGCTACCCCGCGCTCAAAGACGAGAGCCAGCCTGTGCAGGCAAAGCACGAAGCCTTCGGCACGCACGACATAGCAGGTCAGATGCTGACGCTCAGACGCCGCGTCGAGTCTCTCGTTGAGACGGACGACAAGGCTCAAGGGACGCCGCCCATCGGGCACGAGCTGTTTCGACCCGGAACTTTGACGAGCAAGACACCGCAGTTCGTGCTGCTCGACGCGGGCAACCCGAAGCCGCCGAGCGTGCTCGTGTCGCCGCTCTATCAACTGACGGTCGATCCCAAGCTGCGACGCGCGACCGTGACGGCGGCGGGAGACTGAAAAGCAAGTATGAACGTGGAACGATGAACGATGAAGTAAAAGCATTTGGCTTTCAGCTCATCGTTCATCATTCCTACTTCATCGTTTGCCTTTATGAACTGGGATAACCCGTACATCTACGCGCTGGGCAAGTTCGTCGCGATTAACGTCACGTTCGTCGTGGTGTTGATGATCGTGGCGTACACGGTGCTGGCGGAGCGGCGCATCCTCGGCTTCATTCAAGGAAGGCTGGGACCCAACCGCGTCGGCTGGGGCGGCTCGCTGCAACCCTTCGCAGACCTCTTGAAGTTCATCTTCAAAGAGGAGATCGTGCCCGACAAGGCGACGCGCTTCGTCTATTTCCTCGCGCCCATCATCGCCATCACCGCCGCACTGATGTCGATGATCGTCTATCCTTTCGGACCCGAAGTGACGCTGCCCTTCTTGGGGCGCGTCCGCCTCGCCGTCGCGCAGTTCGACGTGGCGCTGCTTTACGTATTGGCGATCACTTCGGTCGGCGTTTACGGTGTCGCGCTCGCGGGATGGGCGTCGAACAGCAAGTACAGTTTACTCGGCGGGCTTCGCGCGTCGGCGCAGTTGATCTCTTACGAGTTGTCGCTCGGTCTTTCGCTTGTCGGCGTCGTGATGCTCTCAGGCTCGCTCGATCTCTACCACATCGTCGAACAGCAGTCGGGCTGGTACGGCATGAACTGGAACATACTGTTCCAGCCGCTCGGCTTCATCGTCTATCTCATCTCGGCAATCGCCGAGACGAACCGCGTGCCGTTCGATCTGCCTGAAGCAGAGACGGAACTCGTCGCGGGCTTCCACACAGAGTACAGCGCACTGAAGTTCGCGCTCTTCTTCATGGCGGAGTACGTCAACATGTTCACGGTCTCCGTGCTCGCGACGACGCTCTTCCTCGGCGGTTGGAACGGACCCTTCGTCGCGCAGCTTCCCTTGCTCGGCGTTTTCTATTTTCTCGCGAAGGTCGTCTTCTTCCTGTTCCTCTACATCTGGCTGCGCGGGACGCTCCCGCGCTTCCGCTTCGACCAGTTGATGAACTTCGGCTGGAAGTTCCTACTGCCCGCGGCGATCTTCAACGTCGTGCTGACGGCGACCGTTTACTACTTCTGGCTTGCGTACCACCCGGCGCGGTAAGTTTTTTTCCGGCGTGAACTTTATGTTGGCTCTCCTGACAACTCTGGCGACACTCGCCGACAGCGTGGACAAGTTGATCTTCGGCGTGCTGTTTCTGGTCGCCGTCGGCGCTGCCGTCTCTCTGGTCACACAGCGCAACCCCCTCTACTGCGCCATCTCTCTGGTCTTCGTCTTCCTCTCGCTCTCCGGTCTCTACCTGCTGCTCGCCGCCCCTTTCATCGCCGCCGTGCAGGTCATCGTCTATGCAGGCGCGATCATGGTGCTTGTAGTCTTCGTCATCATGCTCTTGAACGTCGAGGAGCCGGAGCGCAGACCCGCGCGGCTCGGCTACCTCGTCCCCGTGGCGATCGTCTTCGCCTCCGTATTATTCGCAGAGGCGGCGTTTATCCTCTACTTCGTCCACGACGCGGGAGCCGAGCGCGCCCTCGCCGCCGCGCCCGCCAACACGGGACTGACGGCGAACATCGGCGCGGGGCTGTTCACAACCTACCTGCTGCCCTTCGAGATCACTTCGCTTCTGATCCTGATGGCGATCGTCGGCGCGATGACGCTCGCGCGGCGCACCGCCGTACTTCGACCGACCGACGTGGTCGTGCCCGGCGCGCAAGTTCTCGCGCGTCACACGCTGACCTCTGCGGCGGATACTGATGCGACGCCCGTCATCACGCATTCGACTGCGGAGGCGGAGAGCGCGTTGGGGCTCAGCAGTGCGCCGCACAGGAGGGAGAGAGAATGACGACGATCCCGCTCTCTTGGTATCTGGCGCTCTCGGCGATCTTGTTCACCATCGGCGTGGCGGGCGTCATCATCAAGCGCAACGTCATCGCCATGTTCATGTGCATCGAGCTGATGCTCAACGCCGTGAACCTGACCTTCGTCGCCTTCTCGTCCTACTTCCGCGACGCGACGGGGCAACTCTTCGTCTTCATCGTCATGACGGTCGCCGCCGCCGAAGCCGCCGTCGGCTTAGGCATCATCATCACGGTCTTTCGCAACCGCGAGTCTTTGGATGTGGACGACGCGAGCATTATGAAATTTTAAGATTTGTTCATTGATTCATTGACTCATTAAAAATGGATCAATGAATCAATGAATCAATGAATCAAGCGGAATGATTAACAACCTGCTCCCCGTCATCGTCTTCGCCCCGCTCGCCGGAGCCGTCGTCTGCTGGCTCGCCGGGCGGCGCGTGCGAAGCGAAGGGTTCATCGGCGTAGTCGCCTGCGGCTCGGTCGCCGTCTCGGCAGTCTTCGCGCTGCTCATCGCATTCCTGGGCTCACAGGGCGGTGTGCTCTCGTCGAAAGAACCCGCGACTGTGATGAGCCACCTCTGGACATGGCTCGAAGTTGGAACGTTCCGCGCGGACTTCGGCTTCGCGATGGACAGATTGAGCGGCATCTACGTCTGCTTCATCACGTTCGTCGGCTTTCTCATACACCTCTTCGCGACCGGCTACATGCACGGCGACCGCAGCTTCTACCGCTTCTTCGCTTATTTGAACCTGTTCATGTTCATGATGCTCACGCTCGTCTTGGCAGACAACTTGCTCTTGATGTTCGTCGGCTGGGAAGGCGTCGGTCTCTGTTCGTACCTTTTAATCGGTTACTACACGGATCGTCAGGAGGCTGGCGACGCGGCGAAGAAAGCTTTCGTCGCCAACCGCGTGGGCGACTGGGGCGTGATCTTAGGCATCATGCTCATCTTCGCCCTGACGGGCTCGATCAGCTTCTTCGATAAAGTTAACGTGACAAACGCGCTCGGTCATACCGTCGCACCCGTCCGCAGCGCACTTCAGTTGATTGCCGCGATGCCCACGGAAGCATTCACGTGGCACGCGCTCTTCGCGGGCGGCGTCACGTCCGCCGCGCTCCTGCTCTTCATCGGCGCGACGGGCAAGAGCGCGCAGATACCGCTCTACGTCTGGCTGCCCGACGCGATGGCTGGACCCACGCCCGTCTCGGCTTTGATTCACGCCGCGACGATGGTCACGGCGGGCGTTTACATGATCGTGCGCTGCTCCGCGATCTTTACACACGCGCCGACGACGATGTTCATCGTCGCCATCATCGGCGCGGCGACCGCCATCTTCGCCGCGACCATCGGGCTGGCACAGAACGACATCAAGAAAGTCCTCGCCTACTCGACCGTCTCGCAGCTTGGCTACATGATGCTCGCCTGCGGAGTGGGCGCGTTCGTCGCGGCGATCTTCCACGTCATGACGCACGCTTTCTTCAAGGCGCTGCTCTTCCTCGGCTCAGGCTCCGTCATTCACGGGATGCACCACGAGCAGGACATGCGACGCATGGGCGGGCTTAAAAAATATATGCCCGTCACGTTCGCCGCGATGGCGACGGGGTGGCTCGCCATCAGCGGCTTCCCTCTGCTCTCCGGCTTCTTCTCGAAGGACGAGATACTCTGGAAGACCTGGAGCACGAACGCCGTCGCGATTCCGCGCGGAGCAGGACAGGCACTGTGGTTCGTCGCCGCCGTAACGGCGGGGCTCACGGCGATCTACATGACGCGCCTGATGGTCATGACCTTCTGGGGCACGGAGCGCTTCCGCGAAGCTCATGCGGACGATCACGCGCCCGCGCACGACGACGCAGACAAGCATCTCACGTCGAACGAAACCGATTTCTTTGAAGAAGAAGAGCACGAGGAGCACGCACACGCGCCGGTCGAGCCGCACGAGTCGCCTTGGACGATGACAGTACCGCTCGTCGTGCTCGCGATCCTCTCGGCAGTCGGCGGACTCATCGGCGTGCCCTACGCCTTGAGCGGCGGCGTGCTGCCCAACTATTTCGAGCAGACGCTTGAGCCCGCCGTCGCACGCGCGCCCGAACGCGACGGCGAGTCGGCACAAAATTCTGCGGCGGCAGCAAGCAACCGCGTGGGCGAAAGTTTACGCACGCCTGCTGCTCATGGGAACGAGGGCGCGCTGCCGCAGTCGGTCGGCGAGGGCGAGCAGGGCGCGCACGCAGCGGAGCGCGCGCCTGATCCGTCCGAAGTCTCTAAGGAAAGGCTCTTCACGGGCATCTCCATCGTCATCGGTCTGGTCGGCATCAGTATCGGCTGGGCTTACTTCAAGCGGCGACCGCTCGCGCGGATGCCGCGACTGCTTGAGAACAAATACTACGTGGATGAGCTTTACGACGCCGCGATCATCAACCCGATCAAGACGGGCTCGCGCGAAGGGCTGTGGAAGATTTTCGACGTGGGCGTGATCGATGGGCTCGTGAATGCCATCGCACGCGGCACGCGCGAGTTGGGGGGCGGCGCGCGTCGTGTGCAGCAGGGTTTCGTGCGCGGCTACGCGGCGATCATCCTGCT
>JAVXVR010000382.1:0-7324 GCA_032230165.1 Acidobacteriota bacterium
CGACTCGGCGGCTTTGAGCTCCGCCTTCAATTCGCGGACGGCGCGCGAGGCGGCGTCGAACTCCTCTTCGTCGAACGGCTCGTAGTCGGCGGCGGTGGCGAGCACGCGATCTATACGCTCGTTCGCCGCGTTGAGAACTTCCGGGCGGACGCGACCCTCCTTGACCGCCTCGACGATTGAGTCGCGCGCCTCGACGAAGTGCGCAGGGCTTTCACAGATGAGGATCATGTCCGAGCCCGCCTCGACGGCACGCAAGGATGCCTCCGCCACCGAGAGCGTCTGCACGACCGCGCCCATCTCCATGTCGTCCGTAATGATCAAGCCTTTGAACTTCAAGGCGAGGCGCAAGAGCTTCATCACGACGTTGCCGCTCAAGGTCGCGGGCAGTTGATGAACCTGATCGAGCGCGGGCAGATCAGCGGTGCGTCGAAACCACGTCTGCAAAAACTCGGATACGTCGGGAAAAGCCGCGTGGCTCACCATCACCGCGTGCAGACGCTCGCCCGGTCGGTGAAACATCAAATCCATGAAGGGCACGAGGTCGAGCTGCAAAATCTCTTCCCAGGTGTGCGTGATAACGGGGAGACGCCTGTGCGAATCCACGCTTGAGCCGCCCAAGCCGGGAAAATGTTTGCCACACCCCACCACGCCGTGCGCCTGCAACCCGTCGAGATAAGCCCCCGCGAGACGCGAGACCTCTTCGGGTGTTGCGCCGAAGGTGCGCCCGCGCAGACCGTTCTCCTCGTTGCCGCCGCGCAAGTCGAGCACAGGCGCGAAGTTGATATTGAAGCCGAGTTGGCGCAGCACGCGCGCCGAAAGCTCGCCGAACTTGCGCGCCAGCTCCGTGCGCCCCGCGAGCCTGACCGCCTTCGCCGAAGGCATCGGCTCGCAGATGTCGCGGAAGCGGTCAACAAGCCCGCCCTCCTGATCCACGCCGATGAGCGCGCGCCCTTCGAGCGCGTCGTGAATCTGCGTCGTCAAGAGCGCCGTCTGCTCCGCCGACTCGACGTTGCGCCCGAAGAGAATGACACCGCCGGGGCGCACCTCGTGCAAGACTTCGCGCAAGCTTTTGTCGAGGCGCGTGCCCGGCACGCCGACGAACAGGAGTCGTCCGGCTTTGCGGCGCAACTCTTCGTCGTCAAACTTTTCCCGCTCGATCGCCATTCGCGTGCATTGTCCCTTGAGCCAGCTTAGAGTCATGCTCGCCAACTTTCAAGACGCGCGGCTCCTGCGCGCGCTTTGTTATACTTATTTGACACTGTGACCCGCGAGGTTTGATGCCAGAAGCGACACACACTTTGCCGACCCCGACCGAACTCGCCGCGCTCGTTAAACGGCTCGCGCGCGCCGAGGGCTTCCACAAGGTCGGCATCGTCGCCGCCGCGCCGCGCGAAGACGAACGCGAGCATCTGGAAGAGTGGCTGCGGCGCGGGCTTCACGGCGAGATGAGTTGGATGGCGCGCGACACGGCGCGGCGCACAGACCCGCGCCTCATCTTCCCTGCGGCGCGCTCCGTCGTCGTCTGCCTGCTCAACTACTTCACGCCGCACGGACACGCGAACGATGCAATGTGCGGCAAAATCTCCCGCTACGCATGGGGCGACGACTATCACGATGTCGTCGGCGGCAAACTAAAAAGTCTGCTCGCGCGGACAAAAGAGTTGATCCCGGAGACGGACGGCAAAGTGTGCGTGGATATTCAACCGATGATGGACAAGGCTTGGGCGGCGCGTGCGGGCTTGGGCTGGATCGGCAAGCACACCAACCTCATCACGCGCGACCTCGGCTCGTGGGTCTTCATCGGCGAACTCATACTCAACCTCGAACTCGCGTGCGACACAGAACGCATCGAAGATCATTGCGGCTCGTGCACGCTCTGCCTCGAAGCCTGCCCGACGCAGGCGATCACCGAGCCTTACGTCGTTGACTCGAACAAGTGCATCTCCCACGCGACCATCGAGTCGCGCGCGCCCGCGATTCCCGCCACAGTCGCCGCACACCTCGCGGGCTGGCTCTATGGCTGCGACATCTGTCAGGACGTTTGCCCCTGGAATCGCTTCGAGCAGCCGACGGACGAACAACGCTTCGAGCCGAGCGCGGGACAGACGTCCGCCGCACTCGCAGAGATTCTCGAACTCACGCCCGACACTTACGCCGCGCGCTTCCGCCGTAGCGCCATCAAGCGCGCCAAGCTCGCCGGACTCCAACGCAACGCCCGCGCGCTGCTTGAACACGCCGACAGCGACGAAGCAACTTGCTTCGAGTCGGCTCGTCGCGACTGAAAAGCCGTTTGCGCCCCTCATGCCCGCGCGCGTGTGGGCGCGTTGGCTTGGAACTCGCTCCCGCGCGTCGTATCATTACCTTCAAAGAAGTTCTCGCCGCGCGGGCGCACAGTCGGTCGGAAGTTTCGGACGTGACAAGCATTCTCACAGACTCATACGGGCGTGCGATACGTGACCTGCGCGTGTCGCTCACAGACCGTTGCAACTTCCGCTGCTTCTACTGCCTGCCGCACGGCGAGCCGCCGATGTCGCCGAAGAGTCAGACGCTCTCTTACGAAGAGATCGAGCGCGCGTGCGAGATTTTCGTCTCGCTCGGCGTCGAAAAGATTCGTCTGACGGGCGGCGAGCCGATGCTGCGCCGCGACTTGGACGTGCTCGTCCGCAAGCTCTCCGTGCTTAAACCCGAAGGCTTGCGCGACCTCGCGCTCACGACGAACGGCTACTTTCTGCCCGAACAGGCGCAGACCTTGAAAGACGCGGGACTCGACCGCGTCACCGTCAGCCTCGACAGCCTGCGGCGCGACACCTTCAATCAGATGACCGGCGTCGATGCGCTCGATAAGGTTCTCAAAGGTATCGAAGCCGCGCGGCTTGCGGGATTGACTCCGATCAAGATCAACGCCGTCGTCGTGCGCGGCTACAACGAGACGGAGGTCGCGGACTTCGCCGCCTTCGCGCGCGAGCACGATGTCGCGATGCGCTTCATCGAGTTCATGCCACTGGATTCCGGTCACGACTGGTCGCGCGACGCCGTGGTCTCCGGTCAAGAGATTCGCGCGGCGATAGAAGAGCGCTTTCCCCTTGTGCCCGCGCAGGTGCGTCGCGGCGCGGAGACATCTTCGCGCTGGCGATTCGCGGACGGAGCAGGCGGAGAGATCGGCATCATCGCGCCCGTCACGGAAGCCTTCTGCGGCGCGTGCTCGCGCATACGTCTCACCGCCGACGGGCAGATCAGGACGTGCCTCTTCTCGACCGTCGAACATTCTCTGCGCGACGTTTTAAGAAGCGGCGCGACCCGCGACGAAGTGGTCGAATACATCAAAGGCGTCGTGCTGAAAAAAGAGCCGCGCCACTACATCAACGATCCGGATTTCCGTCAGCCCGCGCGCACGATGAGTTTCATCGGCGGCTAAGCAACTAACGAGGTGTCCTCAATGAGCACGAAGACCGAAGCCACCATCGAAGACCTCTACCGCGTCGAAGGCAAGGCTGAGCTCGTCAACGGAGAGATAATTAAAATGTCACCCACCGGACGCCGTCCTCACCGTGCGGCTTTGGAAATCTCTATCTCTTTGCGCGAATACGAAAAGCGCACGAGGCGCGGCTACGCCGTCGGCGATAACGCGGGCTTTACGGTTAATCTCCCCAATCGTAAATCCTTCTGCCCCGACGCGGCGTTCTACGTCGGCGATATCAACAGCATGAAGTTCTTTGAGGGCGCGCCCATCTTCGCCGTCGAAGTCCGCAGCGAGGGCGACTACGGCGCGCGAGCCGAGCAAGAGATGGCGCAGAAGCGCGCAGACTATTTCGCCGCCGGGACGCTCGTCGTGTGGGACGTTGATCTGTTAAGCGAGGATGTGGTGCGCGCCTACCGCGCGGACGATTCTGAGCATCCAAAAGTTTTCCGTCGCGGCGACGCGGCGAGCGCCGAGCCAGCCGTGCCCGGCTGGACGATTCCGGTTGATGATCTGTTCGTTGAATGATGGTGACGCGTCGCTTATATTCCAAACAAGATTTTTGGAGGTACGCAGTTAATGAATAGAGTACGAACCCTTCGCACGGCACGCCGCACGCTTCTTTGCGCGCCGCTGTTCGTCCTTATCGCGCACGCCTCAGCGCAGGCGCAGAGCGGCAGGGAGCAGATGACGCCGCCGCAACAGCAGCCTCAGCCTACAACGTCGCAGCCTCGGCGCGAGACGCGCACGAGCACGATGCGCGTGGAGTTGCCGTCGCCAGTCGCAGAGACGCCCGTGCCGTTCGACGGCGGGCGCGGCATTCAGACGCTTAGCTTCGTCACGCCGGACACGAGCTTCGACGAAAAGCTCGTTAGAAACGCGCCCTTCACGGCGGACGCCGTGACCGAGAGCGTCCAGACGCTCACTGATGGCAACCGCCTCGTGCGCAAATCCTCTGCGCGACTCTTCCGCGATGCGGCGGGACGCACGCGGCGCGAGCACTCAATGGATCGTCGCGGCGCGCAAACTTCTGACGGCGAAGAGCCACGCCTCATTGTGATCAACGACCCGGTCGCACAGGTCAACTACGTCATTGAGACCGGGACGAAGACTGTGCGCAGGACAGAAACGCCGCCCGGTCTGATGGAAGCGCGACAGCGCGCGATGGGTGGTAATGATTCGTCCTTCGGCGTGCTGATGCCCACCTCTGCCGCGCACCGCCGTGCGGCTGAGGGCGACAGCGCGCCCGCCATGCCGAAGCCGAAGAAGGAAAAACTCGAAGCGCAGATGATCGAGGGCGTCATGGCAGAGGGCACGCGCATCACTGTGACCATTCCGGCGGGCGAGTTCGACAACGAGCAGCCTCTGGAGATCACGCACGAACAGTGGTACTCGCCGGAACTTCAGATGGTCGTCATGATGCGCCACAACGATCCGCGCTTCGGCGAGACCACGTTTCGCCTGATGAACATCTCGCGCGGCGAGCAAGACCATGCGCTCTTCGAGCCGCCGCAAGGCTACAAGATCGTCAGCCCGCGCGCGCCGTTTCCGTTCCCCGGTCGTAGGATGCCGGGCGGCGATCAGTAGTGCAGCACGGCGCGGATAGTTGAATATTTTTTCGGGGGAGCCTCGACCAAGCGGCGGGGCTGAGAGTCGCAGAAGTTGCGAGACCCTTTGAACCTGATGCGGTTAGTACCGCCGAAGGGAGAAGCAGACGGGAAGCCGTCTCGACTCTTCTTTGAGGTCGGGGCGGTTTTTCTTTTCGCGCTGATGAGAAGCGCGGCTGAAAGGTGGAGTGAGAAATGACGACGAAGAGCAACACTGATGGTCGCGACGAGCGCGCGAGCGACGAAGTTCAGATGCCGAACTCGCGGCGCGTCTATGTCGAAGGCAAGACTGCGGGCGTGCGCGTGCCCTTCCGAGAGGTGAGCTTGAATGCGACGCGACACGGCGACAAGTCGCTCGAAGAGAACGAGCCCGTGCGCGTCTATGAGACGGCGGGCGCGTGGGGCGATCCGTCGAAGAAGTGTGACGAGCGAGAGGGACTTGAGCCTTTGCGCCGCGAGTGGATCGTCGCGCGCAATGATGTGGAAGAGTACGAGGGGCGCGACGTGAAGCCCGAAGACGACGGCTATCTCACAGCTTCCGCCGCCGAGTATGCGCAAGCGAAGGACAAAGGTCGGCTCGAATATTTTCCGGGACTCAGGCGCGCGCCCTTGCGCGCACGTGCGGGCAAGCGCGTCACACAGATGCACTACGCGCGGCGCGGGATTGTGACGCCCGAGATGGAATTCGTCGCGCTCAGAGAGAACATGGGGCGCGAGATGGCACTCCACGCGATGCAGGAGCACACGAAGGATGATCGCAGCTCGCTCCTGCATCAACATCGGGGCGAAAGTTTCGGCGCATCGATCCCTGAGTTCGTCACGCCGGAGTTCGTGCGCGACGAGGTGGCGCGCGGTCGCGCCATCATCCCTGCGAACGTCAATCACCCCGAAGCCGAGCCGATGATCATCGGACGCAACTTCCTCGTCAAAGTCAACGCCAACATCGGCAACTCCGCGGTCGCCTCTTCCATCGAGGAAGAGGTCGAGAAGATGCGCTGGTCAACCCGTTGGGGCGCGGACACCGTGATGGATTTGTCCACGGGCAAGAACATCCACGCCACACGCGAGTGGATCATCAGAAATTCGCCCGTGCCCATCGGCACAGTTCCCATTTATCAGGCGTTAGAAAAAGTCGGTGGCAAGGCGGAGGAGCTGACGTGGGAAGTCTATCGCGACACGCTCGTCGAACAAGCCGAGCAGGGCGTTGACTACTTCACGATCCACGCGGGCGTGCGCCTGCCTTACATTCCTCTGACGGCGCGACGAACGACCGGCATCGTCTCGCGCGGCGGCTCGATCCTCGCGAAGTGGTGTCTCGCGCACCACGAGGAGAGTTTCCTCTACACGCACTTTCGCGACATCTGCGAGATCATGTCGGCTTACGATGTGTCGTTTAGCTTAGGCGATGGCTTACGCCCCGGCTCCATCGCCGACGCCAACGACGAGGCGCAGTTCGCCGAACTCGAAACGCTCGGCGAACTCACGAAGATCGCGTGGGAGCACGACTGTCAGGTGATGATCGAGGGACCCGGTCACGTGCCGCTTCATCTGATCAAAGAGAACGTTGACCGCCAGCTTGAGATTTGCCACGAAGCGCCTTTCTACACGCTGGGGCCACTCGTGACAGACATCGCGCCCGGCTACGATCACATCACCTCGGCAATCGGCGCGGCGATGATCGGCTGGTTCGGCACAGCCATGCTCTGCTACGTCACGCCGAAAGAGCATCTCGGTCTGCCAGACAAGCAGGATGTTAAAGACGGCGTCATCGCCTACAAGATCGCCGCGCACGCCGCGGACTTAGGGAAGGGTCATCCCGGCGCGCAGCTCAGAGACAACGCGCTCTCGAAAGCGCGCTTCGAGTTTCGCTGGGAGGATCAGTTCAACCTCGCGCTCGATCCGGAGCTGGCGCGCGAGTTCCACGACGAGACCTTGCCGCAAGAAGGCGCGAAGCTCGCGCACTTCTGCTCAATGTGCGGACCACACTTCTGCTCCATGAAGATCACGCAAGAGGTGCGCGAATACGCGGCGCAGAAAGAGCTTGACGAAAAGGGCGCGCTCGAAGCAGGGATGAAGGAGAAGTCCGCGGAGTTCGTCGCGGCGGGGGCAGAGATTTACCAGAAGGCTTGAGACGCTACTGCTCCGGCGGCGAGAAGCGCGGAGATCGCTTCTCGCCGCCGGAGTTAATACCGCTGACTGCGTTCTTCGAGTTCCATGAGGGTACGCGAAAAATTCTATTGACCTCCCCTCGCCTCCGGTG
>JAVXVR010000400.1:0-8674 GCA_032230165.1 Acidobacteriota bacterium
TCAACTCGTTGGCGCGACTGCGCCCGTCCGCAACGCGACCGGCTCGAACGGCACGCCGATCCAGTAATCAGTCTGCCTCGCTCAGTCTGATCATTTCCTCTGCGGGGGCGGAAGCTAGGTTTCCGCCCCCGCAGTTGCATTCATGCAAGCGCACTTATTCTTATGCTATGCTCGCGCTCGTCCGTTCAGCCACAAGCAGGACGCGGGCGCGGCCTTCGGTTCGCCAAAATTTCGCGTATGCTCGGCTCAAACATCGTTGCGGCACGCTTGACCCGTCAACAACAAATGCACGGCGACGCACTCGCCGATAAGAATCGCCCACACGGCACGACGCTCCGCCGCGTCGGCACAATCGCGCGCAACGCTTTTCGCGAAGCCGTGCGCGACCGCGTGCTCTACAATCTCGTCATCTTCGTGCTGCTCCTGACCGTCGGCGCGATCTTCCTCGGCGAAATCTCGGCCGATCAAGAAGCCAAGATCATCGTCGATTTCGGGCTTGGCGCGATCCTGCTGTTCGGCACATTCATCGCCATCTTCGTCGGCACGGGGCTGGTCTATAAAGAGATCGAGCGGCGCACGCTCTATGCAATTCTGGCGAAGCCGGTCGGGCGCGGCGAGTTCCTCGTCGGCAAATATCTGGGCTTGTGTCTGACGCTCGCGGTCAACGTCTCGGTCATGGGTCTCGGCGTCTCGCTCGCGCTGCTCTACGTGCGGCGCGGCTACGACCCGCTGGTGCTACAGGTCTGGCCGGCCATCGCGCTCATCTACGTCGAGTTGCTGATCATCGTCGCGGTCGCGCTGCTCTTCTCTGCCTTCTCGTCGCCCGCGCTCTCGGCGCTACTGACGTTCGCCGTCTTCGTCATCGGTCACTTCAGCGCCGACATGCGGACGCTCGCCGGGGCGACCGGCACAGCCGCCGCACGCGCCCTCTTCGGCGCGCTCTATTATCTGCTCCCGAATCTCTCACACTACGCCTACATCACCGACGCGAGCCACGGCATCAGCCCTACGCCCGCAGCATTTTTCGCCGCCGTCCTCTATGCGCTGCTCTACGATGCCGTGCTGCTGTGCGCCGCGACGCTCATCTTCAACCGCCGCAATTTCAAATGATCGAGCCGCCGGACAAAGAACGCGCGCGCGCGCCTCGTCGTCGCCTCACGCGACGCGAGTTGCTGCTCCTCATCTGGCTCTGTGCCTGTCTCGGCTCGGCGGCTGGGGTCTCGCGCTGGATTGAAGTCGAGCGACCGCCGCAAGACGCGGCATCGCAAATCTCGGACGAGTTGTACGTCACGCCCGGAGTCGCGCGCCGCATGAGCCTCTCGTTCAACGGGCTCGTCGCCGACTGGTACTGGCTGCGCACGCTCCAGTATGTCGGGCGCAAGGCGGCGACATATCAGGGTCAAATCCAGCTCGACGATCTCAGCGGGCTCAACTTGAAAACCCTCGCGCCGCTGCTCGACCATGCGACCACGCTCGACCCGCAGTTCACCGCCGCCTACGAGTACGGCGCGGTCGTGCTGCCCGCCGTCGATGTTGACGCCGCCATCAAGTTGGTCAACAAGGGCATCGCGGCGAACCCGCAGGCATGGCGACTCCATTCGTACCTCGGCTACATCTACTGGCAGCAGGGTCGCTACAAAGAGGCGAGCGAGGCTTACGCTAACGGCGCGCGCGTCGAGGTCGCGCCCGCGTGGATGGGCGTGCTTGCGGCGCAGATGTCCACGAAGGGCGGGAGCCGCGAGACGGCGCGTGCCATCTACGAGACGATGCTGCGCTCGACCGAAGACGAACAGACGCGCCAGCTCGCGCTCAAGCGCCTCGCCCAACTGCAATCGCTCGACGAGATGGACGCGCTGCGCCGCGTGCTCACGGCTTACCGCGAACGAAACGGCGGACGCTGCGCCGCGAGTTGGCGCGAGATCGCGGCAGTCTTGCGCGCCGTGAATTTCAAACAGGATGCTGCGGGCGCGCCGCTCGATCCGACGGACGTGCCCTACCGCCTGCTATCTGACAAGTGCGACGTGGAGCTTGGGGAAAAGTCAGAGGTGTTACGCAACTATTAAAACGCAGCGATCCGCCCGCTTGCAGCAGGTGGTACTGACTTCGCGAGTGAGGTTGATGATGACGACGACGACGGTGATTGAGATCGACAATCTGACGAAGGACTACGAAGTCGGTTTCCTGCGCAAGCGGCGCGTGCGCGCGCTCGACGGGTTGTCGCTCGAAGTCGCGCGCGGCGAAATCTTCGGCTTCCTCGGCGCGAATGGTGCGGGCAAGTCCACCACGATGAAGCTCCTCATGCGCCTCATCTACCCGACCGAGGGCTCGGCGCGCATCCTCGGTCGCAGCATCGAAGACGTTTCCGTCCACGCGCGCATCGGCTATCTGCCCGAACACCCCTACTTCTACGACTACCTGACAGCGCGCGAGTTTTTGATCTACTGTGCAGAGCTGTTCGGCTACACCTCACGCGAGTGCCGCGAGCGGGCGGGCCATCTACTCGAAGTCGTGCGGCTCGACGCGAAGAGCTGGGACAAGCAGCTTCGCAAATTCTCGAAGGGGATGCTCCAGCGCGTCGGGCTCGCGCAGGCGCTCGTCAACGATCCCGAAATCGTCTTCCTCGACGAGCCGATGTCCGGGCTCGACCCCGTGGGTCGGCGCGAGGTGCGCGATCTCATCGCGAGCCTTCGCACGCGGGGCACGACCGTCTTCTTCTGCTCGCACATCCTCTCTGACATCGAAGTGCTCTGCGACCGCGCCGCCATCCTTCGGCGCGGACGACTCGCGCACGTCGGTCGGCTCGAAGACCTGCGCCGCGCCGCGGGCGAGCATCGCGCGATGGAGTTGATTGTCGCGGGCGCAGACGCCGCACAACTCCAGTTAGCCGTCTCGTCGCTCGCGGGCGCGCAGGTCGTCGCCGTGCCCGGCGGCGCGCGCGTTGAGGTCGCGGAAGAACAAGACGTTGACGCGGCACTGCGCGCACTGCGCACGGTCGCGGGCGCGCGACTCGTCTCCGTGCAGGCGGTCGGCAACCCGCTCGAAGAGTTGTTTACGAGTGATAGTTAGTGGAAAGATGAACGCGCGAATGCCTTCTGGAGTGCCGTAGCGACGGGCGAGGAATCATGGAAGCAATCACCCTTCACTTCAAACTTACCGAGGAAGAATACCTCGACGCCAGCCGCGTGTTCACCTTCCGCTCTCGGGAGTCGAAGATTCGCGCGGTGGTGGCTTACGTGCTCTTCGCGATTGGCGCGTCCCTCCTGTTTCTGGCTTACGACTTCAGTCTAGAATCCGCCGCGGCACTCGGCGTGCTGTTACTTGCGGGTTTCTTCGGGCTGTGGCACCTCAACCAAACCGCCATGCTGCGCCGCTTCTATCGCGGAGACCCGAAGTTCGGCGACGCCGTGACGCTCACCTTCGCGGACGAGGGCGTCGCCGCGAAGACGAAGGACGTTGACTCGAAGGTGAGTTGGAGTCTCTACACGGAGGCAATCGAGACCGCGCGCTGCTACATACTCGTGTATGGCAAGGATGTTCGCATGATGACTGCAATCCCGAAGCGTGTATTCACGGGCAGAGAACAGGAGCTGGCTTTCCGCAACCTTCTCTCCTCACACCTGCGCGGCAAACTTGAGCTGCGCCCGGCTGACGGCGAGGCGATCAAGCGCGAGTACGAGCCGTCAAGCCTTGATCCGCCCGACTGGCGTTAGCCGGAGATCAGCCCGCCCGCAATTACTTAAAACGCACCGCCGTCATCTCGATACGGATGTTGGCGCGCACGTCCGTCGGCTTGAAGCCCTCCATCATGATCGGGACTTCGAGCACCTTGTTCGGCTCAAGCTCGGTCATGCTCGTCGCCGCGTTCGGGATGGCGATGACCGTGCGCGAGCGCACCGGCTTGCCGTCCAGATCAACGACGGTCGCCTTCAGCTCAAGACCGTTGATCGTGCGCCCCGAAAAGTTGCGCACCTTCGGTCGCATCGCCATGACGATGTCGCCCGCAGCGCGTGTGGATTCGACGGCGTCCTGATCGGGGATGAAATCTACGACGACGCGCGGACGCCACTGCGCGAACTCCGGCGAGTCGGCGCGGATGGCTCCTTCGAGATGCGGCTCGCGCGCGGGCGGGGCGGGGCGGGTCGCCCAGTAGACGAGCAGCGCGATGAGCGCCGCGCCCGCCAAGCCGACGGCGATGAAGATTACTTTGCGCGAGGAGTCCGATTCGCTGGCGTTCGGTCTGCTTGAAGACATGGCTTTATGGAAGTGACAAGTAAACCGTGACAGGTGACAAGCAAAACCTATCTTGCCTTACTTGTCACCTGTCACCGTTTACTTGTCATGCCTTTTATCATCTGCGTGCATAGGCGCGCAAGCTCGTCGCGCCGCGCGCGGCGTCTCGCTCGCTGTCGCTCGGTGCGGCAAGCGGCGGCGCGTCGTCGTGGACGAGCGAGCCAGTGCCGGTGCGCTGGCGCGAGGCGCGGGGCATGGTAATGAGAAAGCGGCTGCCCGCTTCGGGTCGGCTCTCGACCTCGATCTCGCCTTCGAGCAGCTCGACGATCTTGCGCGTGATGGCTAAACCGAGTCCCACGCCGCTATAAGAGCGCGCGAGCCGGTCGTCAACCTGCCGGAACTCGTCGAAGATGAAAGCTATCGCCTCGCGCGAGATGCCGATGCCTGTGTCGCGCACTTCGAGCGTCCAGCGCGCTTCGTCCAGAGGCGCGGCGACAACCGTCACCTCGCCCGTCGTCGTGAACTTCACGGCGTTCGAGAGCAGATTAGACAACGCCTGCGCGAGTTTGTTCCGGTCGGTACGTACTACTCCAAGCTCGGGCGCGACCTCAGCGCGCAAGGTAATGCGCTTCGCCTTCGCCTCCGCCGCGAACTCTTCGACGACCTCACCGATGAGCGACGCAACCCCGACCTGTTCGAGCACGAGCGCGGCGCGTCCGGCTTCGAGGCGCGAGTATTCGAGCAGGTGGTTGACCAGTTCGAGCTGCGCGTGCGCGTTGCGCTCCATGCGGACGACCGCCTCAGATTGCAAACCGGAGAGCGCAGGCTGTCGGTCGCGTTCGAGCAGTTGGCAGAGACCGATGATGACGTTCAAGGGTGTGCGCAGCTCGTGCGAGACGTTGGCGACGAAGGCGGACTTCAAACGGTCGTGCTCGCGCAGACGCCCGTAAGCCTCCATCAGCTCGCGGTACTGCCTGACGTGCTCCGTGATGTCGCGGAAGACGGCGACGAGCCCCGCGCGCTCGCCCGCCTCGTCCGTGAGGGGCGTGGCGCTGACTTCGATGATGCCTTCTTCGCCGCCGCGCTCGATCTGCAAGTGCTCGCCGGAGACGTGCTCGCCGCGCGCGAAGGCTCGACTGAGCGGAGTCTCTGCGGCGGGCAGAAGATTTCCGTTCGCGTCGCGCAAGCCCATGTCAGCGATGAGCGCGTCGAGCCCGTCGCGAAACTCGCCGGGCTGGCGCGCGAGGATGCGCGCCGCCGCCGGGTTGATGCGGTAGCGCCCGCGCGCGTCAACGATGACGACGCCCTCGTCCATCTGGTTGATCACCGATTCGAGTTCGGCGGCGCGCGACTTCTCGGCGGCGAACGCGGCAGTGGCAAGTTTTTCGGCGCGCACGCGCTTCGTGACTTCCGAGAGGATGAGAATGAGATCGCCGCGACCGTCGCCCCCTTCGTTCGTCGGGTAGAGGATCACGTCCCAGCACTTCTGTGCTTCACGACGTTCGCCTTCGCGCTCAGTGTCACGCTCTGTGTCGCGTCGCGCGACGAGTTCGAGCGGCAGACCATAGTTGACGAAGGCGCGGCGCGAGCGTCGCACGTCCTCGATCAGCTCGTTCAAGGCGGCAAGCCCGGCGGTCGCTTCGTAGAGCCCGCGCCCTTCGAGTGACGTAGGCTGCCGCTCGACGAAGCGCGCGAAGGCAGAGTTGGCGCGGCGCACGACGAGGTTCGAGTCAAGGACGACGACGCCGAGCGGCAGGCTGTCGAGCACTTCGGCAATGAACGCGCCCTGCTCGTGCAGCTCGTTGAACTTGCCTTCGAGGCTCGCCGCCATCACGTTGAAGCCTTCGGCGAGCGTGCCTACCTCATCGTCCGTCTCGACGGCGACGCGCTCGTGCAAGCGTCCCTCGCCGAGCGTCGAAGCTGAAGCGGCGAGCTGGCGCAGAGGCTTCGTAAATCTTCCGACCGCCCACACCGACAAAAAGATCGAGGAGAGGAGCGCGAACGCCCACGTCGCCGCAACGACGAGCACCGAGCGACCGGCGCGCGTGTTCTGTGGCAGCGGCACACCGACCGCGACGCGCCAGCCCGTCTGGCTGTCGCGCCGACCGCTCGTCAGTCGCGCCGCGCCGTCGCGCCAGGTCTGCTCGCTCACGCCTTGCGGGAAACTCGTCAGCAGCACTGCATTAGGCGCGGCGGGGTTCGTGACGACTTCGCCGCGCGCGTCGGTGACGACGAACGCCGAATCGTCGTCGGGCGAGGCGCGCTGCCGCAGGCACGCGTACAACTCGGCGGCGCGGCTCGCGCTCATCGAAGCTCCTTGACGGAGCGCGTCCGGGTGCGTTTCGAGCCAGCTTTCGAGTGCGCCTTCGGCGGCGACCGACTTGAGTCGCGCGATAGTCGAAGCCTGCTCGGAGGTGCTCGTGCGGAAGCCGTGAAGTTGCAGGAGGCTGACGATGAGGAGCGGCAGAGACAGCACGGCGAGCATCACCAGCAGCTTGGTGCGCACGTCGAGTAAAAATCTTTTCCCATCTTGCTTCCCTACCACTTTGCGTCGCGATCCGGGCGATCCGTGCGCCGCCGCCTCGGCGGGGGCCACTGCGGCGTCCGCGTCCGCACGGGCGGTCGCAGATGTGCCGCGTAGATGATGATCGCCTGCGCGATCATCTCGTCGATGAAAAGATCGACGCGCGCGAGCGAGTCGCGCAACTCCCGGATGTCTCCTTCCGTGACGCTCGGTGCCTCGCGCCACAGGAAATTAGTTATAACTCTACGTAAAATCATCAACTCTCGTGCCACTTCGTCGATCAGACAACCCTGTTGAAACCGCACTTGCGCGTGCATGCGAAGGCTACGCACAGTGACCTCGATTTCGTGCTCGTCCGCCGCGTCGTCGAGGACGCGCGCAAGTTCTTCCAAAGCTTCGGGGAGGCTATCGACGAGTTGACGGTAGGAGAGCAGCGACGCCAGGTCGGTGCGCCGTTCGGCGTAGATGTCGTCCGCCCACGCGCGCACGAGCGCGCCTTCGTGCTGCCTGAAGAGTGCGGCGAAGCGTTTGGACATAAAAGCAGAGGTCAGAGGTTGGAGGTCAGAGATCAGCAAGAGCTGATTTCCCTGACCTCTGATCTCTGACCTCTGACCTCTACTTTCCTAGCAGTTTCTTCAAAAGGGCTTCCAACTGATCGAAGTCTATCGGCTTGGTGACGTATTCGTTGCAGCCGGCGGCGAGGGCGTCGGCGTGAAAGTCCGTCGTATCGTGCGCGGAGACGGCGACGATGGGGATGCGTGCGAGCCCGTCCTGCTGGCGTATGCGGCGCGTGGCGGCGAGCCCGTCGAGTTTCGGCAGGCTCAAGTCCATCAGGATCAGGTCGGGGCGCTCGCGCACCGCCGTCTCGACTGCCTGCTCGCCGTTGACAGCTTCGACTACATGGTAGCCGCTCATCTCCAGTAACCGCCTCATCATGAAGCGGTTATCCTCGAAGTCTTCGACTACGAGGACGGTCGCCCCGGCGTCGCCATGCTCCGCCATTCGCTGGTCTCCTCTGAACGTCTCAGTCATTGTCGGCGAGATTTGTGTGCTCATGTCGTATCACTAGCAAACACTCGGCTTTTTTGCTAAGATGCGAACCGAAATACAACACTGAAAAGAACATCGTTCGAGTTTCATTCGTCCGGGCAGCGCGTCTTGCGCTGCTTTCGCACAGCGAGGAAGCATCGGGCGCACGAGCCCCGTTTGAGCCAAATGATGCCGCAACAGCAGCATGCACAAGACGCCGAAGCCTTGCAAGAGTTGGGTCGCGCCTCGGTCGAGATCGTGCACGACATCAAGAATCAGTTAAACGGTCTCAAACTCTATGCCACGTTTTTACGCAAACGCTTCGAGCGTGACACGCGCCCGGCGGACGAGCTTGAAACCGTCAACAAAATCATCGCCGGGCTCGAGCGCGCCGCCACTGATACGGCTCTGCTCGTCCGCTTCGGTCGCCCCGTCGAGTTGCGACGCGCCCCGCACACAGACCTCGCCCACCTCGTCCGCGACGCGGCGGGCGACGCAGAGGTGCTCGACGCGCGTGGCGAGAACTTTCAAGGCACGTTCGACGCCGAAAAACTCGGCGAGGCACTCACCGAGATCACACGAGCCGCGCGCGCACATACGGTCGCTGACGGTCGCGTCTCGATCTCGCTCGTGCGCGAAGAGACGGACGGCGGCGCGTTCGCGCTCGTCGAGTGGCGCGGCGTGAAGGATGCGGGCGAAGGCGGCGGCGTCTTCGGCGCGCTTGACGGCGTCGGCGCGCTTAGAGCCGCGCTCGCCGCCAAGATCATACGCGCACACGACGGCACGGTCGCTCATTGCGCCGACACTGTCAGCGTGCGCATACCGCTAGAAGCGTCATGAGTCGAGAGTCTGGAGTCTGGAGTCGGAAGACAAAAAACCTTTTGACTCCAG
>JAVXVR010000412.1:0-6150 GCA_032230165.1 Acidobacteriota bacterium
AGCCAGCAGTTCGATTGAACTCATCTTCTTTTTCTCTTCACGCCGCGAGGGCGTTTCAAATCACGTCCACAGAATAAAATCAATGAAACCTGATCAAGCACGCCTGCCCGTCTGCACGGCTCGCGGCAGCGCGTGAATCTGATGAAGCATCGTCTCGACCTTCGACTCTGTGCCGAGCAGTTGCGCGAGCGTGATGTTCGAGAGCGCCTGCGCGACCACGTCGTGCAGCCCGACGATGACGGGTCGGATGCCGCAGTTGCCCGTGTGCACGCAGGCGTCGAGCACGCCCGTGTAGCTGTTGCAATGGCTCGCGAGCACATCCTCGTCTAAAACTTTAATGACCTCGTTGAGGCGAATCTCCGCCGCAGGTCGCGATAGGCGGTAGCCGCCCTTCGTGCCGCGCGTCGAGGCGACGAGCCCCGCCTTGTTCAAAATCCAGAGGAGCTTGCCCGCGTTCGCCTGCGAGATGCCCTCGCGCTCGGCTACCTGCGCGAGCGACAGAGACTCGCCTTCGTCCAAGCTTGCAAGCTGCAAGAGGCAGCGCAACCCGTACTCTTCCTGTGCCGAGACTTTCATCCTAATCCGCTCCTAAACCAGCGATTATTCAGCCGCTAACGAGATTATATGAATACCTTACTTTTAAGTCAAGATTCCAGCCGACTCTTCTCTTCGCTAGTTTTAGGGTACACTCCACGCGCGGGGCGACGATGCCCGCGTCGCGCTCGATCGAGTTTTGCTGCCAGCTCTACGCGGCTCTGACACGTTCAGAAAGCGTGGGGACGCAAACTAGAACAATATGGCTCTCATCGGACGATTTTCTTTCGCCCCGCAAATCCTGCGCCGCTGGTACTGGCTGCTCGCGCTCCTTTTGACCGCGCTCGTCTGGGCTTTGGTCTCGATCGCGCTGCGCCCGGTCAGGGATAGCAGGGGGACTTTCACCTCGCGCCCCTACGGTTACGCGACTGGTCTCGAAGACGAAGCGCTCGACCTCCTCTTCCAATTGCGCGCCGCGCGCCATACAGACGTGCGTTCGCGCGGACTGAGCGAGCCGATCACGCTCGTCGAGGTTGACGAAGACTCGATCCGCGCGTCGAACGTGCGCTTGCAGAAGTGGCCCCGCGACTGGTACGCCCGTCTTATTGATCGCGCGAACGCGGGCGGAGCGACGATCATCGGTCTCGATGTTTACTTGAGCGAGGCAGGCGGAGTGTCTGCGGAAGATAAGGCAGCCGATCAGCAGTTGGTGGATTCGATCAGCAACGCGGCAAACGTCGCCCTCGTCGAGAAGCTGGAAGCCGGCGGCACGCCCGCGCTCGTCCCCCTGCCGCAGTTCGCTGAGGCGGCTTGGGCGGTCGGCTTCGCCGATCTCCCGCAAGACACGGATCGCTCAGTCCGCAGCGCGCTGCTCGCCGACGTGCGGCGCGGCGGTGGCGACGTCAACGTCGAAGTGAAGGACAGCTTCGCCTCGACGCTGGCGCAGGGCTTCACGGGCGAGCAGGTCACTAAAACGGGCGACCTCACGCTACAGCTCGGCGAACGCACTCTCCCCTTGCGCACCGACGGCAATCTACAGATTGACTTCCGCGGTCGCTCGCCCGCCTTCCGCACCGTCTCCGCCAAAGACATTCTCTGCGAAGACTTCAAACGTGTTTCCGCCCCGGACTTGCAATGTGACGCCGCGCTTAAGCCCGCCGACGATCTCTTCCGTGACCGCATCGTAATCATCGGCGCGACCAATAACGACGCGCCCGATCTCTTCACGACGCCCTTCTTCCAACCCGCCGCGTTTCCGAACCAGCCGCTGCTGCGCCTCTTCGACCGGCAACTCGACACCGCGCCGCGCCTGACGCCCGGCATCGAAGTCCACGCCAACGTCGTCGCGACTTTGCTCGACGGAAATTATTTCAGACGACCGCGCTACTCCCGTCAGATCATCTTCCTGCTCGCACCGATGCTGCTCGTCGCGCTCGCGATCTATCTGCTGCGCGCTCTACTAAGTCTCGTCGTCACGCTCGCGGTCGGCGTGCTCGTCCTCGTTGTCTCCGTGTGGGCGTTCGGCTCGCACGCCATGATCTTGCCGCTCGCCAGCGCGGAGCTTGGCACGCTACTTTTACTTGCGCCCGCGAGCTACCTTTTGCGCTATGCGCACGAGCGCGCCGTGCGCGAGGAGAAGGAAGCCGAGCGCGCCGCGATCATGGACATCTTCTCGCGCTGCGTCTCGCCCGAAGTGGCGGACACCTTCTGGCAGCAGCGCGGCGATCTCGTGATGGGCGGCGAGCGTCGCACGGTCACGCTCATCTTCACAGACATACGCGGCTTCACCACGCTCTCGGAGAGCGTGGACTCGGAGATAGTCGTCGAGTGGCTCAACGAATACTTCAGCCGGATGCACAAGATCGTCTGCTCCTACGGCGGGCACATCAACAAGTACATCGGCGACGGTCTGATGATCGTCTTCGGCGCACCCATCGCTCGCGGCGATAAGCTCGAAGCGCGCGCGGCGGTCGCCTGCGGCTTGGAGATGCTCGCGGAGTTGGAGCGCATGAACAAGGATTGGGAAGGCACAGGCAGACCGCACATCGCCATCGGCGTCGGCATTCACACGGGGCTGGCGACGTGCGGGGTGGTCGGCGCGGAAGGGCGGCTTGAGTACACCGTCATCGGCGACACCGTCAACCTCGCCGCGCGCCTCGAATCCACGACCAAAGAGAAGGGCGTGCCGATCGTCATCAGCGATGCGACCGCCGCGCTCCTCGGCGTTGATTACGAGACCGAGCCGCTCGGCGACGTGACCGTCAAAGGCAAGACCATGAGCACTCAAGTCTTGACCGTCAGGAAGGCTGATCGCAAGCGACCCGCGGACGTGGTTGAAACGGTCGGCGCGTAAACAAACTGTTCCCTTTACCGATCAGAATACGTCCACGAAACACTTCGCGCCTTTGCGCCTCCAGCGTGAAAATGGGTTTTCACGCTGGAGGCGCAAAGGCGCGAAGTAGTTTGACTGGATCGAGAGACTAAGAGGCTGATCTCTCCTCGTCTAGCTTCGTCAACTTGTCCACGCGCTGCTGGTGACGACCGCCCTCGAACTCGGTCTCGACGAAAGCGCGAATCATGCGCGCGGCAAGCTCAGGCTCGATGAAGCGCGCGCCCATGCACAGGACGTTCGCGTCGTTGTGCTGTCGCGCGAGGCGCGCGGTCTCCTCATTCCAGCAGACGGCGGCGCGAACGCCCGCGATCTTATTCGCGGCGATCGAGATGCCGATCCCGGAGCCGCAGATGAGCACGCCGCGATCAACTTCACCCTCAGCCACCGCGCGCCCCACCGCCGCGCCGAAGTCCGGGTAGTCCACGCTCTCCGCGCCGTGCGTACCCTTGTCAAACACCTCCGCGCCGAGCGACGTGAGCGCACGTGCCGCGCTCATCTTCGCTTCGTAGCCCGCGTGATCACTGCCGACGGCAACTCTTTTCTGCTTCATCTCATGCCCCCTTAAGTTTCGCGGCGGCGGCGCGGTCAGCGTACCATTCGAGCGTGCCGCGCGCGGGGCGAATCAGTTGCGCCGGGAGTCTGTGCGGATCGCGCGCGCCCTCGATCACTTCGCGCAAACGTTCCGCCTTGCCTGCGCCCGCGACGACGAACATGACGTGCGCGGCGTTGTTGATGACGGGCGCGGTCAGCGTCAGCCTGAACGCGCCCAACTTTTCGACGCGGTTGGCTGTGACCCAAGCCGCGCGCTCGTCGAGTGCGCGGCTGCCGGGGAAAAGCGACGCGGTGTGCCCGTCTTCGCCCAAGCCGAGCATGACCAGATCAAATGCGGGCAGCGCGACTTCGCCGAAGAACGCGCGCAGATCGTCTTCGTAGAGTCGCGCGTTGGCGACCGCGTCGCCCTCGCCCGTCATGCGGTGAATGTTCTCCGGCGCAACGCTCACGCGCGAGAGGAGAGTTTCGCGCGCCATGCGGTAGTTGCTCTCGTCGTCGTCTGGCGGCACGCAACGCTCGTCGCCGAAGAAGATGTGGACTTTCGACCAGTCAACCGCCGCGCGCAATTCCTCGCCCGCTAATAGCTCGTAGATGCGACGCGGCGTCGAGCCACCGGAGAGCGCGACGCTGAAGCGACCGCTCTTCGCCGCGCCTTCGTTCGCCAACTCCACAAACCTTTCGGCGGCGGCGCGTGCGACGGCTTCGGCTTCCGGGAAGATGAGCACGCTCGCGGTTTGTATCTCGTCTGCCATCGCACTCACTCGCCTCTGTTCGTCACGACTCAAGCTCTCGCGTTAGTGGGCGAGATGTTCTCTTTTTGCGTAACAGCCGTAGAGTCGCCTGAAGCCGCGTAGCGCGCAGCGCCGTAGAGCGCGGTCTGGTCATCGAGGATCACGCGGACGGGGAAAGACGCGGCGAGCGAAGACATCCGTCCCTTATCCGTAAAAGCGCGCATAAAAGCCCCGCCCTTCAACACTTCGAGAATCTTCGGCGCGATGCCGCCGCCGACGTAGAGTCCGCCGTAGGGTTTAAGCGTGAGCGCGAGGTTACCTGCCATAGCGCCGTAAATCTCAACGAACATTTCGAGCGCACGCCGAGCCAACCCGGATTCGCCCGACAGAGCCGCCGCGCTGATCGTCGCGGCGGCGTCCTCCGAGTTTCCGATCTTCTCGGCGAGCGACGCGGCTTCAGCGGCGTGTTGCCCGTCGCGTAAGAAGTTGTAGATGTTGACAAGACCCGAACCTGACACCACACGCTCGTAGCTGACATGACCGCCGAGTTTCATTTGCAAATATCTGAGCAGCGCGATCTCCGTCTCGTTGCGCGGCGCGAAATCTATGTGCCCGCCTTCGGATGCAATGGGTTGATAGTGCGCGCCGTTCCAGAAGATGCCCGCCATGCCCAACCCCGTCCCCGCGGCGATGAGCGCGCGATGTGGGACGCCCCCGCGCGCGCCTTCGTTAAGCGCGTGATATTGTTGCTGGGAGAGGTCTTCGATGCCGTAGGCGGTCGCTTCGAGATCGTTGATCAGAGAGACGCGGCTTGTGCCGAGCGCGCGCTTGAGAGCTGCGAGCTTGACCGTCCACGCGAGGTTCGGAGTTTTAACTTCATCGCCGACGACGGGACCGGCGACGCCGAAGCAGGCGGCGGTGATTTCGACGCGCGGCTGACTGCTTGCGAGTTTTGTGACGAACTCTGCGAGGATCGCTTCGAGCGAATCGTGCTTCGCGCTCTGATACTTCACGGCGGGGCTGTGCGTCGCGTGGGAGCCACCGCCTTTCGCATCAAACAGCGCGAGGTTCGTCTTCGTCCCGCCGATATCACCCGCCAAAATCATCCGTGACATAAAATTTTGCGGCTTACCCGACCGCGACCGGGAGCGAGCTTATTCTCGCACCAGCACTGCGATCAACTTCGCGACGGCTTCAACCGCCTGCTCGTAAACTTCATCGCGGGCGAGGATGTTCAATTCGCGGCTGAGCCGCTGCCCCTGTGTCTTTGCTTCGTAGGCAAGGACGCGACCGATCTGGAGCGCGTCGCCAATCTTCGCCGAGGTCTCGAGCCGCGCCGCGCCTTCATCCAGCCGCGCGTAAAACTCCGACACGCCGTTCGCGCTGCCGAAGACGATGCGCCTGAGACAGCCGCCGCCCCCGCGCCCGTCCGTCGCGCGCAGCTCCAACTTGATCGCGCGCGAATCGGATTCGAGATCAAAACGCAGAGCTTTCTCGTCGCGCGCGGGAGCGCCGACAATCCGCCAGCCGAGGCGCGACGCGAGCCAGCCCGCGACGAGAAGCGGCTGCGCCGCGATCTCATCGCGCGCCGCGGCAGAAGGCTCGTATTCGAGGATGACCGAATCGAGCGCGTCGAGGTGCGCCCGATAGTCGGGCACGTCCCAGAAGCTCGCGATGAGGTTGCGCCATGTGGTGAGCCGTCCCCAGTTGATGTCGCTGATCCGCAGCACGTCGGGGCGGCTCTCGACGAGTCGCGCGACGTGGCGCAAATCCGCTTGCGGGTGGTCGAAGGCGGCGGAATCAATGACGACGCGATCAACCATCTCGACGAGGCGGGTGAAAAGCTTGTCCTCGTAGTGCGGGATGTCTTTCCACCAGAGGAACGCCGGGATGTCTGGGACGAGCAGCGGCTCGACGGCGCTCGCCACCGTCTCGACATGC
>JAVXVR010000500.1:0-7172 GCA_032230165.1 Acidobacteriota bacterium
ACAGCCCTGACCTTCTCTTCAACGGGGCGTGCGGCAGCAAGGACTACTTCCAAGCCGCGACTCACGGGGGCAACACTTCGCTGATAGCAGACCTCGGCACGGACACCTCGCTCGAGGCGCTGGCTGAGCTGGGCGACTTCAGCAATTTTAAGTTTCCACCGCCTTCCCGATACAAGAAGATCGGTTTTTTGGATACCGTCCTCGTCGAAGCCGGACACACTTACGCCGTCTCGCTGAACAAACACAACCTGCGCGGGCTTTTCATTTTTACCGTCACCGACTACGTGCCCAATCAGCGCGTCGAGTTGCGTTACGTCGTGCGGGAATACGACATTGCGGCAAATGCGTCGAAGTCATCTGACTCCGGGCGCGCTATGACCGGCTCTCAAAAGTGAGCGCGGATAAGCCCGTCTCAGACAGAGCCACGCACGAAGCGGCGCGGAGCGCGGGACGCTCCGGCGCAGCCATCACGGTCGAGCGTCTCTCGAAGACCTATCCCGTTCCGTTCGTCCGACTCCGACAATTCTTCCGCCGCAAATCCGCCGCGCCCGTCGAAGCCCTGCGCGACATCAGCCTCGAAGTCCGCGAGGGCGAAATCTTCGGGCTCATCGGGCGCAACGGCGCGGGCAAGACCACCTTCGCCAAGATCATCGCGACACTCGTGCAGCCGACCGAAGGCACGGTCACGGTGCGTGGCTTCGACAGCGTGAGGGACGACGAGCGCGTGCGAGCGCAAGTTGGCTTGGCGAGCGCGGAGGAGCGCAGCTTCTACTGGCGTCTGACCATCGAGCAGAACCTACTCTTCTTCGCGCGGCTCTACGGCATGAACGACCGCTCGGCGCGCGCACGCATCAATGAGTTGATCGCCCTCTTCGAGCTTGGAGAATTAGCGCGCCGCCGCTTCGGACAACTCTCGACCGGCAACAAGCAGCGCGTTATCGCGGCGCGCGCGATGCTCGCAGACCCGCCCGTGCTCCTGCTCGACGAACCTACCCGCTCGCTCGACCCGATAGCCTCCGCCGAAATGCGCGCGACCATCAAAAGACTCGCCGCGGGCTCGCCGCCCAAAACCGTCCTGCTCACCTCGCACAACCTCGCCGAGATCGAAGAGCTATGCGACCGCGTCGCAATCATAAGTCGCGGGCGTATCCGCGCGCTCGACACGCCACAAGCCCTGCGCTCCGTGCACAAGCAGACCGAGCGCGTGCAATTCTCCGTGCGCCGCGCGTCGCGCCATGCGCTCGCAAACGCGCTCGCTCCGCTCGCGCTCGAAGATATCGAGGCGCGCGAGGACGGTCGGGGTCTCGTCGTCGTCGAGTTCACGCGCGAGTCTGAAGATGGGCGACTTGACGCTGCGCTCGCCGCTGTGCGAGAAGCTGGCGGCGAGGTCGTCTCGGTCGATGCCGAGCGCGCGACGCTGCTCGAAGTGCTCGAACAGTATGAGCGCGAACATGACCCTGAATCCGCGCCCGGTCAAAAGGGGCTATCGCGATGAGCAAGTTAATATTTCTGCTACGACGTATTCGCGCTTATGTTATCCGCGACTTCCAGCTTGAGATCAGCTATCGCTTCGCTTTCTTCTTACGTATCCTCAGTGTGCTGGCCGTCGTGACAACTTTCTTCTTCGCCTCGCAAATCTTCACCGGCGGCGATTGCCCTTGTGCCAAGTCGCCCTTCTCGCAGTGGCGCGATCCTCTCGCCGCGTGGATTACTGGTCTCGCCGTACTGAACTATTTCATGACCGGGTTCTCCAGCCTCGCCAACGCCATCCGCTCGGAGCAAACCCAAGGGACGCTCGAAGGGACGTTGATGACTCCCATCAGCATCACCACGCTCGTCGTCGCCAGTTCGGCGTGGGATTTTGTGCAAGCTACTTTCTATTCGTCCCTCTACTTCTTCTTCGGCTGGGCGATCTTCGGCGTGCGTTTTCAGGGAAGCTTCCCCCTCGCCTTTGCGATCTTGTTGCTCACTACGCTCGTGCTTGCCTCCGTGGGAATTCTTTCCGCCAGCTTCGCTATGGTCTTCAAGCGCGGCGATCCGTTCGCCATCTTTCTCGGCACCGGCTCAGCACTGTTCTCCGGCGTCTTTTTCCCGACACAACTTTTGGGGAGCGGGTTCAATCACGTCTCGCGCGCCCTGCCACCTACCTACGGACTTGACGGCATCCGCAGCGTGCTTATTGAGGGTCGCGGCTTCTCCGAGGTGCGCGAGCCGATCTTCACGCTTCTGATGTTCCTCATCGTCTTGCTCCCCTTCTCCGTCTGGGTCTTTAGCCGCGCCGTGCGCCGCGCCAAACGCGAAGGCAGCTTGATACAATACTGAAGCACTCAGCATTCAGCCGTCTGCATTCAGCTTTGAGTGCTTTTGCTCTTGACTGAGTGCTGGGTGCTCCTATGCGCGTCTGCTACACACCGCGTTACTACGCCGACATTGGCGAGGGTCACGTCTTTCCGATCCGTAAATTCGAGCTGGTCTGTCAACGACTTCTCGCGGAAGGCACAATCACGCCTTCCGATCTCTTAGAGCCACAGCCCGCCGCGCTCGCGGACGTGCTGCTCGTGCATACGGACGATTACGTCACGCGGCTGCGCGCCGGGACTTTGACGCCGCGCGAGACGAGGCGACTCGGCTTGCCCTGGTCGAAGGCGCTCGTGCGCCGCTCGTTCCTCGCCGCCTCGGGCACGATGGGCGCGGCGCGCTACGCGCTCACAGAGGGCGTCGGCTCGAACCTCGCGGGCGGCACACACCACGCCTTCGCAGATCACGGCGAAGGCTTTTGTGTACTCAACGACGTGGCAATCGCGATCCGTGCGCTGCGTCGCGACCGCGCCATCGAGCGCGCCGCGATTGTTGACCTCGACGTGCATCAGGGCAACGGCACGGCGACGATCTTCGCCGAAGACCCTTCAGTCTTCACCTTCTCCATGCACGGCGCGAAGAACTACCCGCTCTTCAAAGCGCGCTCGACGCTCGACGTTGAGCTGCCGGACGCGACGGGCGACGAGGAATACTTGCAGGCGCTCGTGGAGAATTTGCCGCACGTCTTCTCTCACGTGCCCGACATCGTCTTCTATCTCGGCGGCGCAGACCCGTACCTCGGCGACAAGCTCGGTCGGCTCTCACTTTCAATCGCTGGCTTGCGTGCGCGCGACGAGTTGGTGCTTGGAGAGTGCAGAGCGCGTAACATTCCCGTCGCGACCGTAATGTCGGGCGGCTACGCGGCGGACATCAACGACACGGTCGAGATTCACTGCAACACGATCCGCGCCGTGTGCGAAATCTTCGCACGCCGCGTGGCTGTTCGTCGGTTATAATTTCGTGCGGCTCGTCTAAACTCTAACTTGCCGCGGTCTGTTCTGATGAGAAAAGTTTGGAGAATCATCAAGGTCGTCGTGCTCGCTCTTTTCGCGGCGCTCGTCCTGCTCCTCGTCTATGAGGTCGCGACGTTTCCGCGCGTGTGGCGTTTGAAGGACGCGAACCCGGAGACGACGGCGATGATCGAGACTCGCGCCGGGGAGGCGCGCGCGCGCGGCGAACAACCGCGCCGCGTGCAACAGTGGGTTCCGCTCGAACGCGTCTCCACGAGTCTCCAGCGCGCCGTCATCGCGGGCGAGGACACGAACTTCACGACGCACCACGGCTTCGACTACGACGCGATCCAGAAGGCTTGGGACGAGGCGCAGCGCGAGGCGGCGAAGGAGGCGAAGGAGGCGGGCGAGGATCAGTCTTCGTGGATTCCGGCGATGCCCAACTTCAAGCGCGGCGCTTCGACCATCACGCAGCAGCTCGCGAAGAATCTTTACCTGTCGTCCGAGAGATCATTTGTCCGCAAGGCGCGCGAGGCGGCGATCACCTACTTCATCGAAAAGAACCTCTCGAAGCGACGCATTCTCGAACTCTACCTGAACGTCATCGAATGGGGCGACGGGATTTACGGCGCGGAGGCTGCCGCGCGCACCTACTTCGGCAAATCAGCCGCGAGCCTCACGCCGCAGGAAGCGGCTTTCCTCTCGGCGATCATTCCGAACCCGCGCACAGAGTTCAATCCAAAGCTCCACCCGCAGCGCGTCGCGCGCCGCCAGCGCATCATCCTGCGTGGAATGCCTTACGTCAAACTTCCATAAAAAAAGTTCAAAGTTCCAAGTTTAAGGTTCAAAGTCGCCTGAAGTAGAACGACTCTGCACTTTTAACCTGGAACTTTGAACTTGAAACCTGGAACTTAACTTCTAGAGCGAAAACTCGCGCGCGAGGTCGAGTTCGACTTTGCGCATCTCGAAGCGTCCGCGTCCGATGTTGCCGTCCTTCGCGATGGCGAGGACGGAGAAGTAGTCGCGGTTGAAGAGTCGCATGAGCACGCTCATGTCCTCGAAGCAGAGGATGACTTCGCTGACCTGACCGAGACCGATGTCGCCGCCCGCGCGCTGTGCGGAGCGCACGAGCGAGGTGAATTCAGCCGCCGCCACGTCGAGGTTCGCCTCGAGCGCCTCGGACGTGAGCACTTTCTCGACGGCGATGCCGTCTATGCCCATGATGAGTGCGCCGGTCGCGCCCTCCGTCCGTTCGATCATTTTCTGAAGCGTCTCTCTGAACACAGCTCTTAGTCCTCCTCCCGCATCGGTGGTCGATCCGAGGTGGGTCGCGCGACAGGCGCACCGCCCTGAGACTCCGGCGGAGGCGTCTGCTGCTGCTGCGGTTGCTGCGTGGGCTGAGCCGTCCCGAACGGCGGCGGCGTGTTTGACTGCGGATTGCCGAGCGGCACGGGCTGCGGGATGCTCGTGCTGCGCGTGCGGTCGGAAACCGTGCCCGCCATCGGGCGACCGCTATAGTCGGGTCGGTAGATGCGCGGCGTGATGAAGAAGAGCAGCTCGTTCGTCGTGCGATTCGTCGTGCGGCGTTTGAAGAGGTTGCCAATGACGGGCAGACCGCCCAAGCCCGGCGTGCGGCTCTGCGTCTCGCCCTCGCTGTCGGCGAGCACGCCGCCGATGATGGTCGTGCCGCCATCGGGCACGAGCACTTCTGTCTGCATCCGCTGCGTGTCGATGCCGGGCGTGCCAAGCGAGTTGGTCAGCGAAAGGTTGACCGTGTTGTTCTCCGCCGTGATGCGCAAGACGACTGTACCCGCGTCCGTGATCTGCGGCGTGACCGAGAGGCGGAGCGGTACGGAGATGAAGGTGGTCGTGAAGACGACTGCGCCGCTGCCGCCATTTCCCGACTGCGGTGAGACGACCGGAATCTGAGACCCGGACTCGATCTGCGCCGGGCGATTGTTGAGCGCCGTGACGCGCGGGTTGGCGACGATCTTCGCCTGACCCTTCGTCTCCGCGGCGGTGATGAGCGCGCTGATCTGCGCCGTGCCGATGATGCCGGTGGTCAGTCCGATGACGGTGGAGGGCGCGCTCGCGCCCAAGCCTCGTGTGGGGGCGAGGTTGATGCCGTTCGGGATACCGCCGGGGATCAGTGTGGATTCGGGGAAGGTGCCCTGTTGACCCGTGGAACCCGGAAGTTGGGAGCCGGGCACGGTCGCGAATGACCCGGATGCGCCGTTGCCGGTATTGACCGCCAGCGCCGAAATTTGCACGCCGAGGTCGCGGCTGAAGTTGCGGTTGGCGATGACGATGCGCACTTCGATCTCGACTTGCGGCTCAGGCTGATCGAGCAGCGAGACGAGCTGTCGAATTGACGCGATGTTTTCCCTCACGTCGGTGACGATGAGCGTGTTGCTGCGACCATCAACCTCGACGCTGCCGCGCTTCGAGAGACGGCGCGCGACGATGGGGAGGATACCCTGGTCGCCGCTCTTGCCTGTGGAGTCGCCGCCCGAGCCGCCCGAAAAACTCTGGTTGCTAGAGCCGCCAGAGAAGCCGCCGGTCGAGCCTGCGGCTTGCGCCAGCGTGCCGACGGCGCGCGCGTAGTTGAGGCGGATGAACTCCGTGACGAGCGGCGAGGCTTCGAGTTTCGCCTCGTTGATCGTCTTCTGCGACTCCGCCTCCTCAGCGAGCACCTTGAGCGTCGCGACGCGCAGGATGTTGCCGGTCACTTCAATGCCGAGGCGGTTGGCGCGCAGGATCGAATCGAGCGCGAGATTCCAGGGGACTTCGGTCACGTTCACCGTGACGGGAACAGCGCCGACTGACGAGTCAATGATGAAATTCACGCCGTACTGCTCGGTGATGTAGTTGAGAATGTCGCGGATGTCGGCGTTGACGACGTTCAGGTTGATTGGCTCACCCACGAAGCCGTATTCGCCGTAATGCTGGCCCTGCGAGTTGGGTGCCATGCCACTCGACTGTCCGGCTGTTGGGTTGGAGATGAGAATGTTCGGTGTCGGTGCGGGGTTGGGAGTCGGTCGCGCCTGCGGCTCGGACGCTGTGGGAGTCGCGGTGGGAGCAGACGTGGGTGTTAGCTCAAGCACGAGATCGTTCGCCGCCAGATAGGAGCGCTCGCGCGCGGGCTGATTCAGTATCACGATCAGTCGCGCGACGGGGCTGCCCGACGGCGTCTTGTCGCAACGCACGGACATGCCCGCCACGAGCGGCGAGGCGGAGAGATAAGACGAGGAGAGTTTCCCTGCGTCAACGCCCGGCATTTCGACGAGCAAGGTGTGATCGTCTATGTGCCGAACGCTATGCGCGAGCGGCGCGGTTCCTGTGACGGTGATGCGCGTCGCCGCGCCTTCGACCGTCGTCCGCAAGCCTGTGGCAAAGACGCTCGCGGGGTTCGTGTCGGCGAGCGCGAGGATGTTGAGTTGGCAAAGCAAGAAGAGGACGAGCGCGCCTCTATCTATGATCGCTCTCAGCGGGTGTCGTCGTTTAAACATTTTCTTTTCCTTCTTCGAGGCTGACATCTCTCCGCCACGCGCTAACGCTCGTTCGTTCAGACCGGGTCTTGAACATTTCAAGCGCGCGCCGCACAACGCGGGGACATCCAGCTTTGTTTTCAAAAACCGCTTCAGTCAGCGGCGAGGCGGGGTGGGCAACAACTTCAGGTGGGTCGAGGGTTCGTTTCGCACGATAAGGCGCGAAAATTCTTCCGAGGGTAATTAGTTGCAGACGATGCTTCCGTCGGGCTTGAAGGAGATCGTCTTGCTGTTCGGGCACTTCTGACCGATCTCGCCGAATTGATCCCGGTACTTCCAAATATTAAAACCGCTCCCGCCCGGCGGCGGGACGTTT
>JAVXVR010000123.1:0-3096 GCA_032230165.1 Acidobacteriota bacterium
GATGAGCGACGCGCCGCGTGGAGTGCGGTCGCTGAACTCGCGCGCCGCGTCGTCTATACAATCGCGGAGGACGAGCAAGGCAGACTGCTCGTCGGCACGTCCACGGGTCTCGTCGCGAACGTCGAGACACACAAACGTAAAGTCGCTAAGCCTGAGGCGCGCGACGCGGGCGCGGGCGTTGCGACCGCGAGCGGCAAGACAGAAGCAACGGGCGGCGGCGAAGAGACCGCGCAGAAGAGCAATGAGGAAGCGCGTGCGTGGAACGACGACGAAAAGGGCGCGAAGGGCGATGAAGGCTCGCGCGACGAGGGCGGAGACGAAGAGAGCACGAATCGTGCAGCGCCGGAGGAGAAGCCGCGCGCCGCCAATGTTGAGAGCGTGCGCGCGATTCGCGTCTTTCGCGGCGCGACTTACGCGGCGAGCTACGGGCGCGGTGTTGAGCGCGTCGAGGGCGAGCGGCGGACGCTCGTCTTTCCCTCTGCGGGCGCGGACGCGAGCCTGCGCGAGGTAACAAGCCTCTATACGGAAGGCGACGCGCGACTCTGGATCGGCACGGCGCGCGCAGGCGTCTTTGTCGTCGAGAACAATGAGGCGCGCGCGCTCGACGCGCACGGCTTTGAGCGCCTGCGCGCGGGCGCAGTGTGGTCGTTTGATGGGACGGCGGAGCGGGGATTGTGGATCGCGAACGCCACGGGTCTCTACTTCTACCGCGTGGGCGCGGCGGTCGAGCCTGTTGTCGCAGGCATCAACGCGCGCGCCGTCGTCGCGGGCTTCGGAGCTGATGCGACGGGCGCGGGCGTTGAGTCGCAGCCGGAAGCGTGGTGCGCGACCGCCGGGGGCGGACTCCTGCGCGTGAAGATCGATCCGCAGTTCGGCGTGCTCGTCTCGCGCCTCGACGTGGAGCAGGGGCTTGCCTCGTCATATGCCTTCGCGCTGCTCAGCCGCGCGGACGACGAAAGCGCGACGAGAGAGAAGACCGCTCGCGTTGAAGCGTCGAAGAGCGCGCAAATGTCGAACGCGCCAACGGGATCGTCTGCGGTCGCGGAGACTCTGCTCGTCGGCACAACACTCGGGCTGGTGCGCTACAGACCCGGCGCGCAACTCCCCACGCTCATTGCAACGCGCGTCTTGAGTCGCCGTCTGCACGCGGCGTCGGAGCTAGAGTCAGGGATCGCTTTGCCGTACCCGCAGAACAGCCTCGCATTGGACGTTGCGGCACAGAGCAGCCGCACCTTCCCCGAACAGTTCACCTACGCGTTCGTCTTGCGCGACGGAGCCGGGCGCGAAGTCAAACGCAAGCTCGGCGCGGATGCGCAGTTTTTGATGGAGAACCTGCCGCACGGTAGCTACACGGTCGAGGCACGCGCGTTTACGAAAGACTTGGTCGCGTCCGCGCCGCTGCGCTTCGAGTTCACGGTCGGGCGCGCGCCGTTTCCGCGCACTACCGTGCTGCTCGCGTCCTTGCTCGCGCTCGCGCTCGTCGCGCTTTTGTGGGGCGCGTGGCAGAACCGCAAGATGGCGCGCGCCACAAGCGAGCTGGCAGATGCGAACCATCAACTCGCGGGCGCGCGACTCAACCTCGCCAACGAAGCCGAGCGCGAGCGACGCCGCATCGCGCGCGACCTGCACGATCAGACGCTGGCAGACCTGCGCAGCCTCATGCTGCTCACGGATCAACTTCCCGCGCGCATCAATGGTCAACGCGACGCGGTTGACCCGGCGACCTTCCGCACGGAGATCGAATCCATCTCGACCGAGATACGGCGCATCTGCGAAGACCTGAGCCCTTCGGCGCTCGATAACGTCGGGCTCGCCGCCGCCCTTGAGTGGGCGCTCTCGAACGCCGCCGCGCACTGTCCCGCGCCCGCGCGCTTCGAGCACGAGTTCCACGCGGACGAAGATTTAGACGAGAGACTCTCGCTCGCGCCCGGCGTGCGTATGCAAATCTATCGCATCGCACAGGAGGCGATCACAAACGTCTGTCGCCACGCCGAAGCATCTCGCGTCCATCTCGACGTGCACCTCTCGCCCGAAGGCGAACTCGTCCTCACGCTCGAAGACGACGGTCGCGCAGACTTCGATCCGCAAGAGCGTCGCGCGCGCCGAGGTCGCGGTCTCGCCAGCATACGCGACCGCGCCAACCTCATCGAAGCCGAAGCCACTTGGGAGCGACGCGACGTAGGCGGCACACGCTTCACCCTCCGCAAAACGGGCGCGGCGAAAACCTCTGTATCAAGTTAGGGAGATGAAAATGATTCATGCCAGCGATTATGCACACTTAACGCGCCTCGCCGCGCGGTTTTTCACCTTTATTGCACTTCTCGCGTGCCCGATGTTTCCCCAGCCTCCTAGAACCCTGCAAGCCAGCGCACCGAAAGCGCAGGGCTGCTCAATTCATCAATCCTTAAAAGAGAAGTTTCGCGAGCGAAATTCGCTCATCGCAAACGTAATCATCGAAGACGTGCGCCCGACGACATTCGGTAAGAAGTACCTTGTCGTCGCACACGCGACGACCAATGACAGTAATTTTAAGGGAAACATGGCGGACGAACTCTTCGGTCTTTTTGTCGTTGACGGCACGCTCAGCGCCGTAGAAAGGACGCTGGAGATCATTTCTACCGTGCGGTGGCGCGACTACGAAGTGAGGATCGAGAGCGTGACGACAGACAAAGTCGTCCTTACCGGTAAGGGCGCGACTTACGGGGACTCGGCGATACGGCGGACTTATCAATGGTGAGTGCGTTTGAGACTTTATGCCGACGATCTTCTCACACGCCATCGCCGCCGTCGCGATTGGCAAGACGTACACACGCGAGGCGATGCCGCCGAAGTTCTGGGTGTCGTCTGTGCTGTGCGCCGTGTTGCCGGACGCGGACGTGATAGGCTTCGCGTTCGGCGTGCGCTACAACGACATGATGGGTCATCGCGGGCTGTCGCACTCGCTCACGTTCGCGCTCTGCCTGAGTTTCGCGGTCGTTAAACTCGCGTTTCGAGAAGTGGAAACGTCCACGCGCCATTGGTTAGCGCTCATCGCATACTTTTTCGTCGTCACGGCGTCGCACGGCGTGCTCGACGCGCTGACGGACGGCGGGCTGG